>JAJRVV010000020.1 GCA_024277135.1 Chloroflexota bacterium
AAGTCCTGCACTTTTTGCATTTAGGTCGTGAGTATGCCCAAAATTGAGCAAAACGATGCCCGAAATGGCTCTGAATCGTTCTAAATCGTTCGTTTTTGACGCCTGAGAGCCTCATTTTGAGAAACTGCAGGAGTCAAGTTAAAACGCAGCCAACAATGCGGCCAGCTCGGCCGTCGTCAGGGAAGTGATAACCACATGCCCGCTGTCCAACACCAATGCTGTTTGGCGCTTGCGCCCACCAGTTAACACGACAACATGTGATACCGGCGTTGCCTGCAGCAGCCGGCGGATGGGAGCAGATGCAGCCGGCCCCACAGCCACAACGCGCCTGGCGTTGATCATGCTTTCGCCCTCAATATGAATCCAGTCCATAAGCCACTTGCCAGCAATCAGTTACCCGCTTGAGAGTCGCCGAAGAATGTAGATCACCTGGCCCGCATAGGTTCATATACCGTTTCGCGGCCATCAATCACCCGCGCCATACGCCGCGCCTGTAAGATTATGGCCTTTTGCAGGGTGGTCTGGCCGCCCGGCCCGGCCAGTGGATGATGCATCCGGCTACTCAAGCGATTGCCGTAGGCTTGCAAGACACGCTCAACGCCCGCCTCGCCCAATTCCACTGGTCGCCGTGGGTTGCCGGTACGCACAAATTCGTTCGGGCGCAGGCTGCCTCGGTTAACCAACTCCAGACAAAGCGCATCGCCAATCAGCGGCCGCCATTCCTCCATCATGTCCAGCGCCAGCGACGGCCGTCCCGGATGCACCTCATGTAAAAAGCCCATAGTTACGTCCAGTCCCACCAGAAGCACGGCCGCGCGCACATCCTTCAGCAACAGGCTGTAAGCAAAGCTGAGCAGCGCGTTGAACGGGTCTGGCGGCGGGTAATAATCCCGCTTCCGAAAGCCCCATCCCTGGTGCAGCATACTGCGAATAGCGCCAAAGTAATAAGCGGCCGCTTTGCCTTCGTATCCCCGCAGCGAGTCCAGATTGTCCGTATGCTGCGCCTGCCTTTGCATTTGTAACATGCCTCGCAGCGACCGTTCAAACAAACCTGGATCACGCACGTAGACCGGCCCATCACCGCCGCCGCCGCCATCCAACCGGCGTGCCTGCCGCTGCAACAACACCCGTTGGTTATGAATTTTGGCGTCTACAATAGCCTGGGCCACAGGCAGAGATAGAGACCCCTTGTCCTTTTCCCGCAATTGCCGCTGTCGCAGCAGCACGTGGCCGGAGTTGTCTGCTTCCAGCCGTAAACGAAACTTGCCAAAGCTGGATAAAAATACCACGTCCATTTGCCGCTGTGCCAGGTTGACCATTGCCTGGGTAGTAATCTGGACGTTGCCCATCAACACCACCTGGTCTACCTTGTTCAGGGGGAATTCATCTATAACCTCACCTTGCCTGCTGATGACCAGCCGCTCGCCCCGCTTACGCACCATAGCGCCCTGTTCACGTATATAAACCGTTGTCATTTTTCACTCCTCAAAAAATCATCCGCCGATGTCGCTGATTACACAGATTAAATCTGCGCAATCTGCGGATTTTCATTTATGGCTGTGCCCGTTCGCGGTCATGTAAACTCCTTACAGATTTGCCAATTTGAAAGTTTACGCGCTACTGCCACTCGCCTGTTTACCTACTTCAACTGATACATCTCCTCCCGGATAAAGAACCAACCCACAAACTGAAAACCTTCATCAAAGGTCGTGATGCGCGTTTTATGCGGGTGCATATTCAGGCCAATACGTTTCAAATTAGCGGCCGCCCAATGCTGCGCCCATTTGACGGCCGCCTTCCGTCGCGCCAGGATGACAAAATCGTCAGCGTAACGCACCAGGGTAATGCTGCGTTGCTGCATCGCCTGGTCAAAGGAGTGCAAATATAGATTGCACAAGAGCGGCGACAACGCGCTGCCCTGAGACGTTCCGGCTGTCGTCTGATCCGACCGCCAGGCGTTGCCGATTTTGGTTTGCAGCCAGCGTTTGACCAACTGTTGGATCGGTTTGGGCACGCGCCACCGGGCCAACTGTTTTAGCACAATGTGGTTTCGCATTTGGCCGAAGCAATCCTGAATATCGGCGTCCAAGACCCAAAACGCGCCCCGCTTTCTGGCCTGTATGATGGCCGCGGCCGTGTCCCGGGTAGAACGGCCGCTGCGAAAACCGAAGCTGCATGGCAAAAACTGGCGGTCAAATACCGGCTCCAGATAATTGTAGGTGGCTCGCTGCGCCACCCGGTCCCGAATGGTCCATAGCGTCAGCGGCCGCCATCTGGCATTGGCTTTCGGCACCAGGATTTGCTTCACCGGGCGCGGCCGATATTGTTGATTGACCAATTCGGCGCGCAGGTTAGCCAGATTTGGCTCCAGCCTGGCTTCAAATTCAGAGATCGTGGCGCCGTCCGAGCCGCTGCCGCCTTTGTTGGCCCGCACCACCATCCAGGCACGCCGCAGTGCGTCCACCGAGTAGGCCGACTGCCAGGGGCCGTAGGGAGATTGAAGATTGGCGATGAGAGATGGGAATATTGCTTTCATTGCTCTTTAATCACAGCTTGTTATCTGTTTGGATTGATTTCTCCTACTTCAATGGCTTCTTCATCAGAGTTCTCTCGCTGAGAAACGGCCGTGACCCATTTCGGATTGCGCGAAAATTTCAGTTTTAGCCAATCCCCGATCCGGAGGCGGTCGGATCGCAGCCGGATACGGGGCCGGGCAATTAATTGTGGCAGCGGCACAGTGGCGCCAGCTTCGTAATAGCGAACGGCCGCTTCGCCGATGAGAAAGGTCATGCCGCCGCTCAACAGCCCGGCCGCAGCCCAGCCCACAAAGGGGATGAACTTCACCAGCGCCACTCCCAGGTAACGACCGCCTAACGAGCCGACTATCGTGCCGATGACTTCCCGGTTCAGGCTGCCAGTGTGGACATAGCCATAAGTAGCGCCGACACGCATAACAACACCCACCTGAATCATCACCTGAAAGGGCAAATCCAGTATCGGTACCGGCTGCACGCCTACGATACCGGTAAAGAGCGCCGCCTGGCGGATGACGCGGCGAGCGGCGTCGCGGCGCAGACTTATCAACTCCCGGCCCAGAGGCACAGCCAGCCGGGGCGCGGCGTCCAGCATGGCTGGCAGCAATGTCTCTTCCACATTGTGCCCGGTGTGGGCCGAGATGGGGATGACCGGCATGCCCAATTTTTGGGCGGCGTCGGTTGTGGCATGGGTTATCTCGTCCACCAAATCACACTTATTCAGGGCGATCAGAAGCGGTTTGCCGGCGGCGCGCAGGGCCGCCACCCAGCGAAAATCTACGGCCGTCACGCCGGCTGGGCCATTGAGCAAGTAGACGACCAGCGCCGGAGCGCCTAATGCCAGCAGCAGGTCACGGCCGTTTCCCGGCAAGCCACTCGTCGGCAGGTCAGCCAGAACAAACAGACCCAGCGATTCCAAGCGCAAATCGGCCTCTAACTGATAGTCGCCAACCATTGGCGTTGGCGCGTCATCCCCTGAAATGACCCAGCCGCGCAGCCGGTTAAAAAGCAGGCTCTTGCCCGCGCCGGCTAATCCCACAAACGCCACTCGCGCCTGGCTCTCCTGTCCAATCTCGGCCGCCAGTTCATCCCATTGCCACAACTGGCGCAGGCCATCCAACCAACCGCCAGATTGGGCAGGCGCATCCCACTGTTCAAACTCTCTTTCCGGTGTATGTTCGTAGTAATCGTCTCTCATCGTAACCTCCGGTCTTACATCGCATATCGCCGTTTATCGCTCACTGTTTACTGAATACTGCTCACTGACCATCGCCGCCACTGTTAACCCGGTTCGGACGCAGAGTATCAGCAGCCGTTCCCGGTCGCCGGACGGCAGCGAGCAAACCACGCCTTTTTGCTCCGACAGGAGATCGGCTGCCAAATGGGCATTGGCGCCGCAGACAAAGGTTAAACGACCGTTCTCTGTCCGCGCTGTTTCATCCAACCGCGCCTCATCCAACCGCCACAGTGGGCGGGCGGCGTCTTGCCCCTGCGCCCACCATTGCCGCACCCGGTCATGGCTGCCGGCGCAGGCAGCCAGAGCGTCTACGGCCGTCAATGCCCAGACCCCTGCCAGCCGTTTCCCGCCCAGGCGGCGCAGCGGCTCGATAATGGCGTCGTCCAACCGTTTGACATGCTGCCCCAGCCCGCCGACAGTGGCTGCGGCCGCTATGGCTTCCGCCTGCTCATCCGGGATGAGTTTGGCGTAGAGGCGGTACGGAATGGGGAGTGGGATAATGGGCAGCTGGCCGCTGGCAGTTGGATGAGGGTCGTCATCCGGCCGCGTGGATTCAGCGGCAATTTCTCCGGCAAGATGCATCAGCATCTCCCCGATTTCCTCCACCTGACTTTGCAAACGGCGCGTGATTTTCTCCAGTTCCCCCCACGCCTGGCGCACGGCCGCATCCACGATGGTCTGGCGTCGCCGAGCTGCCTGCTGTGCCAGAACGCAGCTTAACTGTCTGCCGGATTGCACGATTTGCCAGCAGCGCCAGGCCAGACGCGGCCAACGCCAAAACCGCCAGCCGGCTCCGATCCAGGCTCGCCAATTGAGCGCCGGCCATGCCGCCAGCCATGATTCCAGCCACGTTATGAGCCTGCCCCGTTCTGCGGCGAGCATCGCATCTGTTTCTGCCTGAGTTTCAATCTCACCTAACATTTGGCCTATCCGACGGTCACATTCGCTGAGCGCCCCATCCAGCCAAGTGGTAACGCGGGCAACCCCGCCCACCGGCTGCTGGTCCAGGTCGGACTGAACCTGATGGCGCAAGGCGGCTCTGGCCTGTTGTAAAGGTTCATCCATACGAAAACAGGCATATTCGCCCCATTTGGCGCACGCTTCTGTGTCTGTTTCTGCCCGAAAGCGCATCTCTGTGAACAGGCGGCGCAGGCGCCAGGGCCAGGGGAACTGCCAGGCGGCTGTGAGAAAGTCAGGCGGCTGCGTTTCCTCCTCTTTTAACGCGCTGGCGGCAAAGGTCTGCGGCGATAACCCGTTGTCCTGCATCCAGACCGCTGCCTGTTCCGCCGACTCTGTCTCGTCGGCAGTTGTCAGCCAATGGGCTAGAACGGATTCCAGCCAGCGGCGGCAAAAAGCGGCGTGGGCGCTGGCTGGCGACCACGACCAACCGGCTAACCCCAGGGTGAGGACGGCCGTATCGCCAGTGAAAGCCGTCCCTTGCCGCTCGAAGACCTGTTCCGGCAGGGTACGCAGCGGCGTTGCCGTCAGCGCCCACAGCAGTTCGGCAGTAATGGCGCTGAGGGCATTGTCATCCGGCAGGCGCAGGCCAGCTTCGTTGCGCAATCCCAGGGGGATGATGGCGCGGGTAACAGAGACCGGGGTGGAGAGGCAGTCCAACACGGCCGTTTCATCCGCCGCGCCCGCCAACCAGATGAGGAGAGAAGCCGTTTCCAGCCCCAGATGTTGGTGAACGACGGCCGTCACCGCATCCAATAATGGGGCGGCGGCACGACTGTTTTCGGTGTTCATGTCCAGCGCCAGAATCAGGACGATTTCATCAACTGCTGCCAGCGCCCAGCTTTTTTGCGCCAGGCGCGCGGCCAGGTCTGGCGGCGAGATAGCGGTCAGAGACTCGGTAACGGCCAGCAGGAAAGCATCGTCGGCCGCGCCATCGGCGCAGTGGACGGCGGCTATACCGTTTTCCGGCCCCGGCCGTTCGGCCAGCAAATTGGCAAAAGTTTCCCCGGCAGTTCGGGCCAATTCGCCGCTGGTGATGAGGAGCGCGCGTTGCACTTCGTCAGGTTTTACGGATGTCATTATTTGTTCCAGAGATGGCGCGGTCAGGAGACCGGCCACAGCAATCTATCAAATTACGCTTGACAGGACACTAGTCCTCGGATTACGGGTCACGGCTCACGTCCTCATGAATCCCCGCGCTAAAAGCGTCAATCCGGCGCAGGCCGTCGGCGTAATCTCGTACTGACCGTTTCAATTGGCGCAGTTGATCGTCCAGAGCCGTGTTCCCGTTGGGTGTTTTGGTGTAGTACTCAGACAGAATGCGGATCGCTTCGCGCAGCCCCAACCGGGCGATTTGCCGTTCCACTCGCTCGTTGACTTCATTGACCAGTTCTTCCTGCTCACTGAAAGTGTGGATGGCGTTGCTCAAGCCATTGGCCAGCTTGACGGCCGTCTCCAAGGGATCGGCCGGCTGGTAATAGAAGAACGTGCCCTGGCTGTAGATGAGGCCGAAGATGGAGCCGAGGGCAAAGAGCAGCCGCCCCTGGTCGGTGGTGACCATAAAGTCCGGCAGCACGTGTAACGGCCGTTTTCCCTGGACTTGTTCCAGCGCCGCCACGTACTGGTCGTACTGCTGCAAGGCCGATGGCGGCGCGCCGGCGACTACCACCAGAGCCGTCAGCCGGTGGGGGTCGTGGGTGGAGACCAGCATTGGCTCACCCTCAAAGAGCGACTGGGTCGCATCCGGCACGCCCAACAGTTCCAGCAGCGCCAGGTTGGCGCCGCCCTCCGGCAGTCGCGCCCGGTCTATGTTCCACGACGGGGTGGCCAGTTGGAAAAGCTGCTGCCGCCGGGCGCGCGGCGACATCTCATCGGCGCGCGCCCGGATGACCTCTTCAATTGTCATGGCGGCTACCGGCTCGAAGTGGCGCTGGAGCGCTTGAGACAGGCGCTCGGCCAAGGAATCGGCATTCAAGCCGCAGAGGGCTAATGGGTCAGCCAAGCCCTCTTTGAGGTCGGGTTGGCCCGGTTTATGCTGCGTGTACAATGCTTGCACGTAGGCCGGGTCTGCCAGGCTAAAAGCGGCCACGCCGCCATGGCAGATTTGTTTCATCTGCCGCTGTATGTCATCTTCCAGGCGGACAGCGCATGCGGCTACCTGGCGGCGCAGGGCGGCGATCTCCGTGCCCTGAGTCCGCGCCCAGCCGTGCAGCGAGCGCCAGAGTGACAGGGCGGCGCGATGGGTGTGTAGGCGCAGCTGGCAGTCGTGCAGTGTCTGGGCGGTGCGGAAATAATGGGTCAGGGCGTCGCGGATACGGGCGCTGCGACCGATGGGAAAGCTGGATGCGGCTTTGGATACGGCCGTTTCCGCCTGTGTGACGGCCTGTTCCAGACGGCTTTGCTGCCGTTCTTGCTCCGCCGCTTCTTTTTGGGTTGTTTTCATCTGCGCGGCCAGATGGTCGCGCAAGCGTTCCAGAGCGGCTGCGGCCGTATTCAGGCTGACGCCGGGAGCGAACAGAATGGATTGCAGCCAGGCTGTCCATTGAGATTCCCGGTCGGCGGCCAGAGCTTGTCCGCTGCGCCCGATCTGGGGCAGCATCTTTTCGATGAGGCGCGCCTGCCTGTATTCGCCTACGTAGCGGGCTGCCTCCGCCGCTATTTCAGCGGTTGGTTTGCGTCGCAGCCAGCCAGGTTGAATCAGGTCAATGTGGAACTCGCCACCGGTCTCCGGGTCTTGCTGGAGCAGCGGCCGTATCTGCGCCCCCTGCACGCCATCCAGCAAGGGATCGGTCAATTGGAGCGCTGCTTCCGGGTCTGATGGGAGCAGCCATACCTGCCGCAGCCACTCCACCAGGAGCCGGTGGGTACAGATGCGGGCTACAGCCGGAGCGTCGAATACCAGGTCGCCCTTGCCGAAACTGGCCAGGAAAGTACCCTGCCCATCAGCGGTGACGCCGGAGAGAACTTCGTCGAGATTGTCGAATGAGTTCTCGCCCTTGCGCCCTAACTGTGTACCCATTTGCAGGTAAATGCCCTGGGCGGCCATGGCGGTCACGGCATAAATATCGGCCCAGGTGCGCCCGCTCTGGTCTACGCCGTCAATGACATAGCAAATGTCAAAGGGAGCTTCACGGCTGGCGAGAACACGGCCGTCCGGGTACCGCGTCTGGAAATTCCCCTTGACCATCAAGTGATTTAGCTCTTGCAGGTAGGCGGCTGTGTTGGGCAGTAAGTTTGGTCCCTTGATACCGTAAAAAGCCTGGGGCAGGAGGTTGACGCTGGTGATATGGCAGAATTCTGCCTGCGTGCCCAAATCGGTGAAGACGCTGCGGATGAGATAGGCCAGGTCAAGTGTGAGTCCGGAGCCGGTGCCGCCCACCAGACTGCCGCAGATGAAGACGTTGATGCCTTGCTGCTGGTTGAGGGCGTCGTCAACCTGGCCGCGCCCGGCCAACTGCCAGAGCGCCCGTTCAATCTGTTCCTTGACGATAGCGTAGTTCCACAGGAAGGCCATCAGGCCCAGGGAGCGGAGCTGCTTGGAGCCGCTGCGCATGACGCCGGCCGGGAGCCGGGCCAGCACAGACCCCAATCGTTCTTTGATGGCCGTTTGGCTTTCGATATTGCGAATGATGCTGCTCACCGGCACGTCGCCGATGTCAAAGAATTCGGCGCCTGGTTCCAGCGCCACCAGGCCGTCTGGCGCCTGCGCCTGAAGCTCTTCTTGGGTGGTGTCGAAGGCCAGCAGGCGAATGCGCCGCTGCCAGCGGTGGCCAAAGCTGGTTTGGAGGATGGCCTTGAGGGTGGTGAGAATGAGTTGGCCGCTGCCGCCGGCGCTGACGATGAGCGTAGGGCGCATCTGTGCCAGTTGTTGGTTTGCAGCGGACAATGTCTCTACTGCCGGTATGGAACCGTTCCCGCTATCTTCCTTTATTAATGTCTCTGTTTGTGGTTCATTCATTTTGTTGCCTCCGGTTTGGCCTATTTCGTTATCCGTATTCCTGTTCACTGAACCTTGCCTCGCGTTCGGCGCGGCGTAGACGCAGGTTTTCGTATTGGGCGCGGACGCTGCCGAAATCAAGTATGGCCGTATCCGTCAGGCGTGTTTCGTGGGTGAGGGGCGTATGGTTCAGTCGGAATGGGCTGTGGCCGCTGATAAGCATCTCGCGGGCGTCGGCCAGCATGGCGCCGGGACGAATGACGGCCTGCACGCCGGCCCCGGCCAACGGAATGTCGGCCGGCGGCTGGCCGAGGGTGAGCGTGGTTTGGTTCAGGTTATCCAGGTCAATGAGGGTACGGCCGTCTGCCGTTTGCGCGCCGTCCAGCAACCGTAATGCGCCGGTGACGGTGGCCGGACGGGGGCGGCAGCGCCAGTACAGACCGCCAGTCGCCAAACCCAGACCGGCCGCCCCGGTCAGCAGCCAGGGCCAGCGGGGCTGTGGCTGCGTCACTTCGACGGGTCTAACCGGAGCGGCGGGAGCAAAGAGCGGGGTGGATGGTGTCAAGGTGGGCTGTGGCGTAGGGGTGGGCGTGAGGAGCGGCGAAGGCGTTATGGCGGCTGTAACCGTTGGTCTGGCAGCAGCCGTTTTCTGGGGAACGGCCGTGGGCGCAGACGTCGAGGATGGCGTGGATGTAGGCGTTGGCGTGGGCGCTGGTTTAATGTCTTGCCAGATGGTGACGCGGCCCAGGCCGTCAACGTGTAGGGTCAACTCTCCCGGCGGCGGCTGCTCGATGACCCAAACTTCTTCGCGGGTACGGCCGTCGCCCCCGGCGCGGCGAATGGTCACTCCGGAGTCAGCCAGGGGACGGCCGTCGCCGGTGGTCAGGGTGATGGTTTGCGCCGGATCGCTTTTGCTGATGACCAGGGTAAGCCGGGCCAGGTGGGGCGGGATGTGAATGGTGGTTTGGCTGCCGTTGGCGGGCACGGCCGTGTCCAAAATTATGCCAACGGTTTCATTGCCGGTTAGGGCGATGACGATGTCATGGTAGATGCCGGGCAGGTCGGCGGCGGCGCGGGCGATAAAGAAACGGCCAGGCGGCGTGGCGGCGCTCATCTGCCGCCAGAGCGGCTGCCAGATGGCGGCGATGTCCGGGTCGTCATCGGTGGCCTGGTTGGCCAGCAGGATGATGAAGAGGGGGATGCCAGCCTGGGCCAATTCGGCGCTTTTGGTTTGCAGAGCGGAAACGTAAGCGATCTGTTCGGCTTTTGTGGGCGCGTTGGCCCACTCTGGTTTGCCGTCGGTAAGCAGGATGATGGCGGTTCGGGGGGAGGCGGACAATTGGGATTGCGCCAGCTCTAAAGCGGCCAGATGATCGGTCCAGCCCAGGCGCGGCGGGTCGGCTATTTGGGCGAAAAGTTGGGCGCGTTGTTGGTCGGTGGTGAGGAGGGTAAGGGGGACGGCCGTTTCTGCCTGACTGCCAACAAAGATGACGCCGGCTTGATGGGGGGTGTCCGGTTCATCCACCCCCAGATAGGCGAGAAACAAGCGGGCGGCGTCAATGCGCAGTAGAGCCGGATCGGAACCAATGCCGCCTTTCTCAAACATGGAGTTGCTGTTATCAATGAGCAAAAAAACATGAGCGGGCGGCGGGGAATCCGTTTGGAATTCAGGCGCGGCGCGGGCGGTCTGCGGGAGAAAGAGGAAGATAACGCCGCAAATGAGCGCCGCTAACAGCAGAAAAAGAAGGAAACAGCCCGTCCTGCATCCGCGGCATCCCCGGCGGCGGGATGGAGGAGATCGGAGAATACCTTTGATTCGTTTCATGCGCCTGCTCCTTACAAGAAAGATTATTTATAGAGTGGAGCAAACGCAGGTAGAAAGATAGACTCGTTCCCGTGCTGGCGGGTAACGGATGACGGCATTTGATGTCAACGCAAGGGGATATTTTTTATGCCGGTATATTATTTTTATTGGGAAAAGGGCAGCGTAATAATACCGTTATGAACGGCGATAACGAACGTGATGGTCACGAAACCAGTTAGCCAGGTCTATCCGGTCACGCTGGTAATCGGCTAGTTCCCCTTTTTCGATCAGGACATCTCGGATGCGGTTGATGCGCGCCCGGACGCCGTCAACGCCGACGCCGGGTAAATCGGCTGCAATTTCTGGGTAGCTTTTGCCGGCCGCTACCAGCGCCAGCGTTTCCCACAATTGGTCATTGAGCGGATCGGGCTTTTCGGCCACGGCGCGGGGGAGAAAGTCGGCCGGGCCAGGTGAGAGGAGCACATAGTCGCGCCAGACCAGGTCGAGCATCTGAGCCATCCCTGGCTCGTCTGACGAGCGGAGGTAGATAAAGGAGATGCGCAGGGGGAGCAGTTCGGCGACCAGCAGATCGAAGGGGGCGGCGCTGGGGCTGATGCTGGTATAGGCCAAAATGGGCAGGTCTGAGTCGCGCTGACGCAATGTTTTTGCCAGCGTTAGCCCTGCTTTCAGGGGATTGTCCCGGTCAGGCGGCAATCCAAGATCGAGGGCGACGATTTCAATGGGCACGCCGGATTTTTCACCCTGGTCGTATGTATGCAGCGCCGTGGGCATATCGTCGCAACGGACAATTTTCCAGGGTGTGTTTTCCAATTCCAGTTTGATTGCGGTGTACTGCCGGCGGGAATTTTCAACCAGCAGCAAAGAGTGTGTTGTTTCCATAGATATTTCCTCCTTTTATATTGGTAGGGCGGGAATCGTGACGCTGACGATGACGCCAGCGTCGTTGGGCTGATTGGCTATGCGGGCGCTGGCGCCCAGTTTGGTCTGACATTCTTGCAATAAGGTGTAAATGCCGTTTAAGCCCTTTCTGTTTTCGGCGTTATGGGGCAGGGGACGGCCGTTGTTGGTGATTTCGACTTCGAGGGTGATGGGGTTGCGGTACACGCAGACCTGGATGCGGCCGGCGCTCCCATGAAAGATAGCGTTGCTGATAGCTTCGGTGATGACGCGGTAGAGAGCCAGCTTGACCAATGCATATTCTTGTTCGATATTGGCGTCAATATCTAATTTGAGACGGGGACGACGGCCGTCTTCTCTGTTGGGCAAAGCGCTTTTGAAGGTCGTCAACTGGCTTTCCAGCGACGCTTCCCAGAAGTCGGGAGGCTGGGCCGAATCGGCCAAACGCATTTCGGTTACGAAATCGTCCATCTCGGTGATAATGGGCGAAAGTTGGCACTCAATGAATTCCTGACAGCACGCTTCTTCGCCATCTGCATGCAAGCCCCTGGCGTGGGTCATCACGCCTTTTTTGAACCCGTACCGGCCGATAATGCTATGGACGTTTATTTCGGGACGGCCAAAGCTCTTGTACACCACATCCCGGTAACGCACCTGCGCCGTGGCCTGAGCCAAAGATTGGGCCAGACTTAATACGGTAAACTGAAAGGAATCGTCAAATAGTTTGGGTTCACGATAATTTAGAAACAGCGCCCCCAGCCGTTCTTGATAGACGCCGACGGGCAGGAAACAGGTGGAAGAGATTCCTTCTCTTTCGACAAAGCCGGGAGTCCCCGGATTCGAGAATTGGGCGACGATGGATTCAGCGGAGACGTGAGACTTAAAATAAGGCTTCCAGTCGGCGACTAATTGGATGAGTGAGCTTTGTTCATTATCAACCGGGGCATGCAGCAGTTCGGGCCGGTTGAAAGCGCCGGCGCTGAATGGCTGTTTTACCGGATACCCGGCCAGGGAAAGCGGTAAGTAGATGATGAGGTCAGCGTCCAGATGTTGCCGCGCAAATTGGGCGAAGACGTCAAATACATCCTGTTCGGTCTTGAATGAGTTAGGCGCTGACATGACATGCTGCCACAGTTGGGTGGCGCTGCGGAAAATTTGGTCTCGTTTGTCCACAGCAATGGCAGCGCCCAGGACGCGGCCAATCGTTTCCAAGGCAGCCAGGTCGCTGGGGCTGTAAGCGCCTTTGACTTTCGATTGTACGTCCAGGATGCTGTAAACCGTACCATGGTAGAGAATGGGGATGGCCATTTCGGCCCTGGTGTCATCCTTTGTGAAGGTAGGATGATAGTAGGGGCAGGCAGCCACATTATTCCAGATGACCGGTTGTTTTTTCAGGTAAGCGCGCCCGGTCACGCTTTGGCTTATGGGGACTTCTTTACCCATGATGGATGGATGATCGCCGTGTTCGGCAGTGATGCGCAGGTATTGTTCATCTGGCGTCGGCTGCAAGACAAAGACGCGGTCTATTTTCAGCCGGGAGCCGATGAGTTGGGGAACTTCTAGCAGCTTCTGGCTGGCCTGGGACCAGTTCAGGAATTCCAGATGGATGTTTTGAACGACGTCGGCCAGCACTTTTTGTCCCACCCATAATCGTTGAATGGCAAATATGACGATATAAAGACAAATAAACAGGAAAATGGGGAAATAGATGAGGGGCGGTTCGACTGCAAGTGAACGCAGGCTGGCAAAGGCCAACAGCGGTCCCAGGATGGCGACGGAATACCATAACCGCCTTTTATCGTTAGGTTTGAGCCATTCTGGGTGATGAGAAATGATGAAGGTGGAATAGGGAATGAGACCTGTGAAGAAGAGCGCCAGAGTAAATGCCAGTTGAGCCGAATCGTTGGGAGTTGAGTATAGAGCGGCTTGTATCCAAGCGAATCCCCAGAATACGCATAAGGCGGTGAGCGCCAAGGCCCAACGCAGCGAATGACGAATCTGGAAGAAGAGTGGCGGGCGGGCGGTGAAGAAGGCTCGGGTTTCGTTCAGACTCCCCTGATATTGGCGGGGGTGGCGGCGGAGTTTTCCCCAGACGCTTTGGCATAAACATGTCAGACGCATGATGCGGGATTGGGCGGTGGTCAGGTCTTCTATGGCGCTGATGAGGAAGGTGATGAAAACGAAAAGGGATAAAACGGGGATGGGAATTTGATAGCGCCAGCCAAACCAGGCGAGGGCAAGGGCAAAGGCTGGTTTGGTCCAGGGAAAAATATAGACTCGCGCTATCCGACGGGTGCTAGTGCGGGGGGCTAATAATGCCTGCATGGAGTTTGAAGGGTTCATTTGACACTCACTTTGCGACACGCGCTTTGGCGGCGGCCGATTAGGGTGGGTATCTGAAGTAATGATCCGCAGATTGCGCTGATTTCACCGGTTGAACTACTGTTTTCTGCGCAATCGGTCGGTCGGCGAGGCTCTCGAACCGCGCGACCGCGGATAGAAAGGGGATCGTTGAATTTTTGAATGCGCTCTACAGCTTTTGTTATAAGTATGACGGATATGGCCGGTAAAACCAATAACTGGATCGGGTAGATATTTTACGGGGTGTGGGTATTGGCGGGGAGGGTATTTGTTTGTTTTAGGGTGGCGATGCGGTCGAGGCGGAAGGTGCGGTTGGCTTCGGCGCGATAACAGTAGGCGTATAAGTAGGAAAGGCCGCCCCGTTTTTCCAGGCGGAATGGCTGGATGGTGCGGTGGGAGGGGGTTGTTTCTGCCAGCGATTGGTAGGTGATGCGCAGATGTTTGTCTTGGGTGATGGCGCATTGGATGGCGGATGTCCATTGAGCGGGAATGGGGGTTATGGCGGGGAAGAAGGCGTCTTGGCCGCGAATGGCGAGACGCAAGTTTTGCAGGATAGTCTCGGCTTGGGCTTCCAGGTCTGTTATTTGAATGGGGTCTAGTTGGCTGCTGAGCGATGTTAGCAAGCTGTGGGGGGCGGGACAGGGGAGGGGGGTGAGTTGACCTAAACCGATGAGAACGCGAGCGCTAAGCCATTGAGCGGCGACGGGTTCGGCGACGGCCGTTTCACTTTCTGGAGCAGGTTCGGCGGGCAAGAGATAGCCTTGTTGGGCCAGGTGTGGTTTTAAGCGGCGAGCCATATCGGTGGTGACGATGGCGTGACGCGGAGAGATTTGTTTGATGATGGCCTGACGCAGATATTTTTTGCGGAAAATTGACTGCATCTGACAGGGATGGTTGGCGCTGAGCAGGTGGACTGCGCGCAGCCGGTAGGCATGGGCGCGGCGGCGCCATTGGTTCAGCCGGGTTTGCCGGGTTGGCGGGAGAGGTTGCCGGGTGGCTGTTTCCAGGAGCCATTGAATGGTTTGGGGGCTGCGGCCGCGTTGGATGGCGGCGGCGATGGTGAGGGGGGTGCAGGTGAGGGGCTGTCCGGGCGACCAAGCGCCGATTTGACGTAGATCGAAGTGGAGCCAGAGGGGGAGGCTGTGAGGGAGGGTAAGCTGCCAGGTTTCCGCCAGGCCATTATCGAGCCAGATGGCGGTTTCTATGATGGGCGTGGGCGGGTTTTGGCGTTGGCGGGAGAGGGATTGTTGCAGGTAGACGGTGTAATCGTGGGTGAGGGTGCGGCAGAGGTTTAGCGTCTGAAGGGTGTTGAGCCAGAGGTGGTGGTTATGGATGGTTTGGGCCAGGGAGTGGATGATGTCGAGATTGGGTTGGTGCAGCCAGGGGGTGATGGGCGGCTGGGGGGAGAGGGTGGAACCGGACGCTGCCAGGAGGCCGGCGGCGTGAAGGAAGGCGATGTGGGCGGCGAGGGGTTTGTGTTGGCGGATGGAACGGAGTTGGGGGGCGGGGCGGCCGATCCAGGCGGCCAGTTGACGCAGATGTTTGACGGCCAGGATACGGCCATTAGGCAGTCGTTTTGGTGTATAATAGTGAAGATAGGCCAGCGCCAGGGTTAAGGAGTAGGGCGTGATTGGGTGCGGCGGTTCTTCTGGTTGGGCAGTGGCGGTAATGGCTGTTGGCCGGGTTATTTCAGCAAGCATACGTGGCTCCAGGATCAGGATTATAGGCAGCAATGTAGCAAAAGAGGGGGGATAAAACAAAGGAGAAATGCCCCCAAAAGGGGCTGCGACCCTCGGAAACGGCGGTTGGCGGCGATTGAGAGTGATTGAAGGCGAAAAGGGGCGATCAGACCCCCGGTTCAAACATTAATGGAAGATAAGAAATGGCCGTTTTTGCAGTTATAAACCAAGACCCTCGCAAAAGGGAAGGGGGTGGGACAAGATGAGTGAGTTTTGGGGCGGCAGGATAGGGAAAATGG
>JAJRVV010000228.1 GCA_024277135.1 Chloroflexota bacterium
AACAAACGACGGCTATCCTCAGTGACGCAAATCTATCTTCTGAAAACAGGCAAGCAAAATGTTACCCGGCTTAAACCCTAAGCAAATCACAAATCTGGATGGCGCTCGCCAGGCCATCACGCTGTTATTGGACCTGGTCGAAGAACTCAAACAGGAGAATGACAGCTTACGCGGTGAAGCACAACGACTGCGTGATGAAATCAACCGGCTGAAAGGGGAACAAGGAAAGCCCAACATCAAACCGGGCCAGAAAGGGAAGCCTCCATAATCCTACTTCCCCTATTTATTGAGAAGATACAATTTTGACGTAAAAAACAAATTTGGCATACCCATCAGGTATGCTTGCTGAATACTGCTTACCAAATACTGCTTACCGTCACCCCAACCGTTGCACGCAACGGTGGCGCACGCTGCATTGAGCGCAGCGATGCCAATCGTTGTGATCTCGATCCAATTCGCCCTCAAAGGTATCGTCGCGCATGTCGGCCAACAAATCCAGCAAATCTTCCTCCAACTCCTCGGTATAATCCACGGCAAAGGCGCGGTCAGGATATTGCAGGATGCCAAATTTGGGGCGAACGCCATAACACTCGTCTACCAGCAGGCAGTAGACGGCCAGCTGCAACACATGTCCCTCCCAGGGCGCATCCGGGGTGCGGCCGGATTTAATCTCGACCGGGATGATGGCGCCATCTGGTTGTTTGACCAGGTAATCCGGCTTGCCCACCAGTTGAAAATCGCGGGCGACCAGGGTTTCAGCGTTGGGGAACCAGACGCCGGTATCATCGTAAATCACATCTCCCGGCGGCAGCCCGGATCGGTGGCGCAGGACGCGGGCGCGCCATAGCAGCCCCATGGAAAAGGCGATGAGAACTAATACGAAACCGAGAGTCGCGCCACCCATAACCATATTATGCCCCCAGGTTAATCAATACCTGAAAGGTGATGACGGCGACAACGACGAACAGCAAGGCGTAAGCCAACCGCCGGGCCATGTTTGACCGATGGCGCAGTTGCCCATGTTCCTGGTGGTAACGACGGCCGTGCCCCAACTCTCTTTGATTCATAGGCACAACCCGCTCCTGCCGCTGCAACCACCAGGAGCGACGGCAGTAAACATAAGTGTTGATGTCACTGGCGCGTATCCACTGATAGCTCATACGTTCTAATTTTATGCGATCAGGGAGACAGATGCAAGCCATCTCAGCGAATTCAAATGGGAGACTTCTTTCCCAGTGACAACATTCCTATTCCCTTCTGCCATTTATTTTTTGATAATCTCAATAATGACTTTTCAGGATTTGAAGGAGTTTGCCATAAAACGCAAAACGTAATGCCTCCGCAGGACAGCCTTTCGTTTTACGTTTTGGTAACCTCACCAATTCCCAAAGAGCTTCATAATTGCCAGTTCCCCGTTCAGCGCAGAGCGCGGAACAAAGTCGCCAAGACGCTTTGCGTCGCATACACAGAACGTGCTGACAGAATAGACAAAGGTTAGAATGATGAAAAGTAAAATCCGATTGATTATGATTGCGATAACAACCGCCAGCGTCATCCTGACGCTATTGCTGACGCGGATTGCTGCCGTCAGCGCTGCCAGCCCATGGATGAGCGCCGCATCTGGCAATGGAGAAGTAAAAGCGCCCAATGGCACGCTGGCAGTGACCACGCTCATCACCGACAGCGGCAGCCCTGTGGCCGGGGTGGTCGTCAGTTACACCATCGTGCAAGCGCCATCGGGAGCAATTGGGTATGGGGTCTCGCCATTCACAACCACCACCGACGCCACTGGTTTGGCGACGACAACGCTGACGTTAGGCGACATTCAAGGACAATACCTGGTACAAGCCGAAGCAGTTGCCCAAAATAGTCCCATCACCTTCACTACCGGCGCTTTTTACAGCCAGGCGTGGCTGGATTATGGCAGCAACCCGGTCTTCGGCCAGGGCGCAGGCGGGCCGAAAGCCTACTACCCGACGGTTGTTTACGACGCCAACGGCTTCTCCGGCCACGGCGATTCGGCCTGGTACAAAATGTGGGCCGGCAATGGCAGCAAGCTATGGTACATCACCTCCACCGATGGCATTAACTGGTCAAGCCATCTCACCGCTACCGGGCTGACAAATGTACACCATGCGCGGGTGGCGTATGACGCCGCTGGATTTGGCGGTAGCAGCGCCTATTACCGGGTATGGTATTGGGACACAGCCAATCTCTACAGCATTCAGGCCATCCGCACCGCCACTTCTACCAACGGCATTGATTGGTTCGGCGACCGGGTCATCAGCCAAAGCGTGGCCTCCCCGTTGGTTACAGGCGTTTCACCTGATTGGAACCGGGGTTCTTACGGCCCGGTTGACGTACTCTATCAACCGGGGGCTATGCCCAACAGCGGCGCCAACCCCTTCGACTACTCTTATGTAATGTATTATGATGGCACTACTGGCGGGCAAGAAGTGGTGGGGTTGGCTTACTCAGCTGATGGCTATTTGTGGACGCGCTATGGCAACGATCCGGTGCTAGACATCAGCAGCGGCGCCTGGGACAGCACACATCTTGGATTTGGCACGGTAATTGACACCGGGAATTTGTTCCTCTTTTGGTACTCTGGAGGTACCGGCGCGATCAACCAGGGCATCGGCTATGCCGTTTCCACCGATGGCATCAATTGGGATAAACGGCCCGATGGCTCTCTGGCAGGCATTGGTCAGCTTGGCGGGGCCGGCAGTTGGAGCGAATCTCGTAATTACACGCCGGCGGTGCTTTACGACGCCGCCGGGTTCAGTGGACATGGCGATAACACGACCTGGAAGATATGGCGCACCGGCCGGTCTGCGGCCGGTAATTATGCTATCGGCTATGCTGGTTGGAATGCGGGGCCGACGGCCGTCAACCTACACCGCCTTTCCGCCACTATCTCGCCCGTCTCGTCTCTTTGGATGATTTGGACGGCCGTACTCGCTTTGTGCCTGATAACCAGATTCATATGGCGTCTGCGTCGTCATCACCCGATGTCCCCAAATACTGCTTCGAGGTCAAGGGAATGGTGAAGTGAAAGGTCGTCCCCACCCGGCACTCGCTTTCAAACCAGATACGGCCGTGTTGCAACTCCACCAGCCACTTGGTGATATTCAACCCCAATCCAGTGCCGGGAATGCCTTGCGTTTCCCTATCGGTCGAGCGGAAAAATTTAGTGAACAGCTTCTTCTGCTCCGCTTCTAAAATGCCCAGGCCATTGTCGGCCACGGCCACGCACATCATTGACGGCTCATCATCGCTAACCTCGGCTGAGATATTGATCTGACCGCCGACCAGGGTGTACTTGCTGGCATTACTCAGCAAATTGACCAAAATTTGCGCCAGCCGGTTGCGATCTCCCCACACATCGGGCAAATCCCAATCCACCGCCAGCGTCGCCTGCTGCTCTTTTTCACCGGTCATCGTTTGCAAAATGGCGGCCGACTCATGCACCACTTCAGGCATGGACACCCACCCCAGTTCGATGTGCAGGCAGCCTGATTCAATCTGGGAAACATCGGCCAGATTCGGAAACCAACGTCTGCATCCGGCGCACGGAGCGTTTGATCACCGCGATCATCTGGCTTTGTTCGGGGGTCAGTTCCCCGGCCATCCCTTCTGCCATAACTTCGGCATAGCCCCAAATGGCGGCCATCGGGTTTTTTAGCTCGTGAGAAGCCACGCCAATGAACTCGCTTTTGGCCTGGTTGGACTTCTCGGCCGTCTCTTTGGCTGCGTGCAGTTCGCCATGCAGCCGGGCGTTGTCCAGCGCCAACCCTACCGCGTCTCCCAAAGATTCGGCCAGCAAAACGGCATCAGCATCGAACGCCTCTTCCTTTTGCCCGGTAAGGTAGAGGATACCTAATTTGGCAATACCGCAAAAGTCGGCAGGAGAATGAATTTGGATAAAAAGGAATCTCATAGCAAACTACCTCAAACCAGCAAATCAACAAAAGAGGCGGTCAGTCCCCTAAAAATCTATCTGGCACGTCTCCGCCAACTGATCATAGTAATTTGTGATCATCTCATCGTAAGCTTTCGGATTTTCTTCCAAAATCGAATATGTGCATGCTAACCGTTGCTTGATCGAATCATGGATACTCTGGCAAATATTCGGCGGCTGCCTCTCAAATTTCCCTTCACCCGCTACTACCACATAGCAAATACTGCACAATTTTGAAACAACACAATTTGCGCACATTGGTGTGATTTGTTCGTTGTATTTGAGAACGATCTTAGTAATCGCTTCAAAATCTAGCCCTTGATCAACATTTCCAATTGGGAAAGTTTGGTTAATTTTCTCACACAGATGCAACGTCCCATCGGTGTCAACGGCAATCTTGTCACCAGGGACGCGCGCGCCCGTGTATGGCAAAAAAGGCAACCGCTGTGCGTCCTCATTGCCCGTAATGCGCGTGAGAATAAGGCGTGCTCCTGAGCCGAAACGCATTGTGCGTGATTTGTTGGCGATGCCAAGACGGCTCTATTTGGTAGACGGACAACTCAAACGAATTGAGTTGCTATCTTCTCATCCGCATGTTGATGACCTGATTATTTGTTTGGAAAGGTGCTATTTTGGCCGTTTTGACCTGCTTTCTGAATAGAAACGGTCTCTGTTTGCACGAGTTATGTCAATCCAGAATAGGATCGGCTTCTGTTTGATCAAAAATAAGGTAGTAAATAAAAACGCAGCAGGCGGAAGTGTGCGAACAGGCGTCAACGTCACTGTGGTTCTCTCCGGATCAATCAAACCGCTGTTCGTGCAGGCGATTAGCCCGTAGCATATCCTCACGAAACTAAGCTCTATTGAGAACGACTCAATCGAAGACCGAAAAAGGGGGCGGATTTCCTGGTCAATTTTTGCTTTGCTTCGAGTTCAGTTACGTTTTAAGGCGGTAATGTCAGAAGACAGCAGCTTGTTTAGATATTTATCTGGCAACAAGCGAATTACGCCAATACTAAAGATAAATGCGGCGGAATGGCTCGTTAAGGAAAGCCCCGAGATAACGGCTTCCTTCAACCATACCTGCAACAAATTGTTGATGGGAATATTGAACTGCGCCACAAAATAAACGCCCGGGATTGTTACTATTGATAGAAGGAAGGTCCCTATTGTATTACGTGCTTACCCCTATTCGTCAAAATGAACCATGCCACCTATGCCTTCATACCGCAAGCAGGGCAATTGTGTCAGGTACGCATTTCATAGCACAAAAGTTGCATCAATTGGATATGACAATCACACAAGCCAAATAAGCCGGATTACTCCGTTCACACTTGCCCGGAAAATTTAAGTTTCCGGGCAAGTGTCGTTCTCAGCTTTAGAAAGTTACGATACTAGTACAAAGCCAATTAAACCTATTCTATTAATTCCATTTCATCCTCCACTATGAAAACAATTTCACCTTATAAAACACCAAGCAAAGTTCTGCCTTGATATTTAGCAGTATATTCAACGCTCCCCGTTTGCGCATGACACTAAAGTACTCAATCATGCAGCACCTAGTCACTGTTTTTTGAGTTAACCGGCCGCCTGGCATCCGATTTACTTCCACTCATCACGTTGATTTTAATGATCGTGGGCACGGCCGCACTTTCTTTGAAACCTTTCCAACTTGGGGTAAAGTTTCAAAAGACAGTAACGACCAAAACCTGCTCGATTTCGACCAGGCAGGTCTGCAAAAAGGGGCTGTGTCCTTATGAATCAATCAATTGGCGAACCGATAGGCTACATCATCAGCGGCGGCTTGAGAGAAGGGTTCCGCGTCCGGCTGACGGTGCGGGCGGACAGGGTGCAGGAGGGGAGCTTTGTGGTATGCGATAACGGCCGTTTCCGCTACTACGGCTTAGTCACAGATTTACAACTCGGTTCCACCGACCCCCGCTTCGCCGATGAAAAAAGCGACCGGCTGCAACCCGCCATCCAGCAAAAACTACTGGGCAAAACCCTGTACACTACCTTGGAAATGTACCCCACCCTGCTCATGGATCGCGGCCCGGAATTGGGGACGCCGGAGCGGGGCGCATGGGAACAGCGCATGGAACGGGGCGAAGAAAGTCCCGGCCCCAAGCCGGTGAAAACCGTCCCCGCCCACCACGCCGAGGTGCGCCAGGCGGATGAGGCGGACGTGGCCGAGATTTTCGGCGGCACGTTCATCGTCGGTCACACCATCGAGCAGGGGTATCCGGTGCGGCTGGATTTGGAACGGTTCATCAAGCGATCCAGCGGCATATTTGGCGCCACCGGCACGGGCAAGAGTTTTTTGACGCGAATGATGCTGGCCGGTCTGATGAAAGAGGATGTGGCTGCCGCCCTAGTTTTTGACATGCACAATGAGTACGCTTTCGATGACCTGGATACGGATAAGGGCACGGCCGTGCGCGGACTCAAACCCCTCTTCGGCCAGAAAGTGCAAGTGGCGGCGTTGGGAAAAGGGGCGATGGTGCGTGGCAACACCCCTGACTTCACCCTGGAAATCGGCCTGAGCGACTTTCGGACAAGTGACATCACCCTGCTGGCCGAGGCGCTGAACCTGACCGACACTGCCGCCGTCACCCTGAACGCGCTGGAACGCGCCTTTGGCCGGGAATGGTTTGCCCAATTCATGAAGCTGGAGCCGGGGGCGGTGGAGAGTGACCCGGAGAGCGGCCGCACGTTCCCCGCGCCCAACTCGGTGGCAGCGTGGGCGCGCAGCAATAACGTGCATGAGAAGGCGGCGGAAGCGCTGCACCGCAAGCTGAAGTTGATTCATGATAAACCGTATGTGGTGGCGACCCCGGCCGGTGACCCAGTGCGGGTGATTGTGGATAAGTTGGAAAACGGCCGTCACGTCATCCTCGGCTTTGGTGAATACGAATCCGACCTGGACTACCTGCTCGTCTCCAACATTTTGACCCGGCGCATCCGCCAACACTGGGTGCATAAAACGGAACGGTTCAAGACTTTCGGTGAGGCCAAACCGAAACCGCTGCTCATCGCCATCGAAGAAGCGCATAAACTGCTCAATCCGCAACTGGCCGGGCAAACTGCTTTTGGCATTATTGCGCGGGAGCTACGCAAGTATTTTGTGACGCTGCTGGTGGTGGATCAACGGCCGTCCGGCATTGACGACGAGATCATGTCCCAGCTAGGCACGCGCATCACCGGCTGGCTGGGCGACGAAGATGACATCCGCGCCGTACTCACCGGGTTGGCCGGGCGCGACCAACTGCGGGGGATGCTGGCCCGGTTGCAGGAGAAAGAGGAAGTGCTGCTGCTGGGATGGGGCGTCAAAATGCCCATCCCCATCCGCTCCCGCCGCTACGACGAGAAGTTTTACGCGGAGATGAAGGGCCGCAAGGGCGGCAAGAGTGGGCAGGGGAAAGCGGTAAGCGAGATGAGCCTGGATGAGTTGAATGATGATTTGTTTGGCTAAACGGCCGTAAATCCATGCTATAATCTCGTTATGAACACCATCACCTTGAACTTGGAAGATGAGTTAACGGCGCTCCTTCATGGACTAAATCAACCTGCGCCTCAGGCGATCCGAGAAATGGTTGTCTTGGAACTGTACCGGCGCGGAACCCTTTCCAGCGGCAAAGCAGCCCAGCTTTTGCAGATGACTCGATGGGAATTTGTGCGTTATGCCTCTCGTATGGGCATCGCTTTTTTTGATATGTCAGCTGATGAATGGCAGTCGGAACGGGAACAAGCTGATAAATTGTGACCTCTTTGCCAGTTGTCTGTAATGCCAGCCCGCTGATTGCGCTGGAGCAAATTGGTCACTTGAATCTGCTGTCAGACCTATTTGAGACAGTGACCATTCCGCCGGCCGTCCAACGAGAAACTGCGCCTACGGTTATTCTACCGGATTGGGTACGGCCATATCCCCTTATCCAACCCATTGGCCCAACCATTTTGCGCGCATCACTCGGTCCCGGTGAAAGCGAGGCCATCAGTCTGGCTTTAGAACTAGAAGCGCGGCTCGTCATTCTGGATGATCGCCCGGCGCGGCGATTGGCTCGAGCATTGGGACTCCCGGTAATAGGCACATTGGGCATTTTACTGTCCGCCAGACAAAAAGGACGACTAGACGCCATCAAACCCCATCTCGATGCGTTACTCGAACGTGATTTTCGCGTTTCCCCTCGTTTGTACGATCAAATTCTCACCGACGCTGGAGAGATGTAGACTGGCGGCAACTTTCCTGATTTCAGCGCCGCCATCCGCTTCCGCCGCTTCCGCCGCCGCGACGAGAAATTTTACGCCGAGATGAAGGGGCGCAAGGGCGGCAAGAGCGGGCAGGGGAAAGCGGTAAGCGAGATGAGCCTGGATAAGTTGAATGATGATTTGTTTGGCTGATTAGATTATTGGGGGTTGCGATGACACACGAGGAAAAATGTCCGCTTTGTGGCATGGTAGTGGAAGCAGACAGCATTACCTGTTCCCAGTGCCAGAATAATTTACAATTGGCTTCGTTGGTAGTTTCGTTGAACGAGCGGGTCGCCCGGCTGGAACACCGCCTCCCGCCGGAACCCTTAACCGGGCCGCGTCAGGCGCGTTCTCCAGAACCGGAACTGATTCCGACCGTTCAGGAACCCCAGCCGGAAACAAAAACGGCCGTCACCCCGCCATCCCGGCCATCCAAACTCCCCCACGACATCTTCCAGAGCGACTTCTGGATGAACAAAATCGGGATGGGACTGCTGCTGCTGGCGCTGGCCTTCCTCTTCAATTACGCCGTTGACCAGGGCTGGCTGACGCCGGCGGTGCGGGTGGCGATTGGCCTGATTTCGGGTACGGTTTTGCTGGGGATAGGTTACTGGATTTACGGCCGTCGCCGTCATTTCAGCCAGGTTTTGTTAGGCGGCGGCATTGTCGCTTACTATTTCACCGGATTTGCCGCCTTCCAATTGTACGAACTCGTTCCCTTCGCCGCCGCTTTCGGCTTTATGAGCCTTGTTACACTGCTGGCCTTCTTCCTATCTCTGCGGCAGGATGAGGCGGTACTATCCTTCATCGGGATTATCGGTGGATTGTGGACGCCTTTTCTGCTGTACACCGGCGCAGACAACATCCCCGGTTTCATCGCCCACACCTGTCTGCTCGCCGCCGCCGCCGCCGCCATTTACTGGTTCCGCGGCTGGCAGTTACTGATGGGAACGGCCGCACTTATCGGTTGGCTTTTCGTCGGCGGCAGCGCATTGGCCGCTTTTCAGGCGGATCGCTGGGCCATTCAAGGCGGCGTCATCTTCATGCTGATCGCCGCCTGGCTCATCCCCGTCTGGCGCCAGATCGCCGTCGCCGCGCGCCCGGATCGTTGGCCGTCGCCCCGTTTTGGTTTTGCCGATTCTCTGATTCCCGCATCGGTGCAAAAACTATTGAATACCCATGTCCATCTGGGCACACTCATCCCCCCTTTTCTGGCCATGTTAATGACCTGGGAAATCTGGTCGCTTGACGACAAAGAGATAGGGATTGTCACTCTGGTTGGGGCATTCATTTTTGGGACGGCCGCCTGGATGCTCAAGCAAACCCAGGTCAGGGATCAAATGTGGCGCATGCATACGCTCACCGGCATCCTGCTTTTTACGACAGCTTTAGCCCAATTGTTGGATGGGGATGCCCTGTTTTTTGCCTGGGCAGTAGAAGCGGCAGCGCTGCAACTGGCGGCGGCGCGATGGGCGTTCCCTCTGGCCGGAAAAGTTGGGGTTCACGCCTTCTGGGCAGTGGTTGGCGGTTGGCTGGCGGCTCGTCTGGGGGAATATCAGGTGGGCACGGCCGTCTGGAACACGCCCGCGCTGGTTGATTTGGGGGTGATTGGTTTGGCAGCCATCGCGCCTATCGCCTTCCGCGCTCAAAATGAACGCCGCGCTTACTGGCTGGCGGCCCATATCGCCCTGCTGGCTTGGATGTGGCGCGAGTTAGGTTCCATAGCCAACGGCCAGGGGTTGGTCAGCATCGCCTGGGGCGGCTATGCGCTGCTGCTCCTGGGGATTAGCTTCAAATTCCGTTTTCAGCAGTTGAGAACGCTGGCAATCGCCACGCTCTTTCTCCTGGCGGGAAAACTCATTTTGGTTGATTTGGCGGCATTGAAGGCAGTCTGGCGTATTTTGCTTTTCGCCGGCGTTGGCGGGTTGTTCCTGCTGATCAGCTATTACTACCGTTCCTTTTTGCCGGGGGATGAGGAACCAAGTTCAGGCGTTTAATGATGATTTGTTTGGCTGAAAAACGCCTGGAAGGATTTCCGGTTGGTACGCTCTTTCATCTCTGGTTATACTTCGCCTCAGATTGTCGTTGCACAACTTAAACGGAAAGGGGAATGATGACAAATTTAGCCAACGAACTCGCCGCCTCTCTCCAAAAGGACGAACGACTTTGGGCCGGCGAAAAACTCCTCAAAAATCAAGTCACCGAACTCGCCCTCAAACTCGACCCCGCTCTCTTGCGCCTGCTCCTCAGCCATGACCGGCTCAAAAGCCACTTCTTCGTGGACATAGACGGCATCCTCGTCTTTGACCGCGACAAATTTGTGCGTTTTATCAACAACAAGGCGTTTCTGCCCGATTCCTACACCAGCTTCAAAAACAAAATCGGGTTGGCGACCCCGGACGGCCGCTATTTGAGCCAAAACCGCGACGTCGTCCTCGTCTGGCCCTACAAAGATTGCGTCCTAGAAGGGGGGCAGACCAAAGAGGAGCAAAAGCGGGACGAAATTTTCTGGAACGAAATTTTGGCGCCCGACGACATTAACCGCCTGCTGGCCCCCAAAGCCCTGACCAACTGGCGGCGCTACGACGCCGGCGGCGGGCACGACGTAACCGGCATTCAGGAAAGCGACAACCTCATCATCAAAGGCAACAACCTACTCGCCCTCGCCTCCCTCAAAAAACGCTTTGCCGGTAAAGTAAAGCTCATTTACATTGACCCGCCGTATAACACGGGCAATGATAGTTTTGGATACAACGACCGCTTTAACCACTCTACCTGGCTCACCTTTATGAAAAATCGGCTGGAACTGGCCCGAACACTATTGCGGAAAGATGGTTCCATCTGGATTAACATCGATGATGATGAAGCGCATTATTTGAAAGTGTTATGTGACGACGTTTTTGGAAAAGAAAATTTTATAGGAAATGTAATCTGGCAGCATAGTATTCAAGGTAAAGGTTATGGGGGAAAATTTTCACTTCACCACAATTACATCTTAGTCTATTCAAACTCTATCAGTTTTACATTGGGTTTGCTAGAGAGAACCGAAGAACACAATAAAAATTATTCAAACTCGGACAACGATCCAAAGGGACCATGGCGAACAGGCGATATACGAAATGCACTTTACCGTCCCAATCTTATCTATGATGTGAACACACCCTCTGGGAAAATCATAAAACCACCCCCAAAGGGCTGGAGATTTAGTAAAGAAACAATGGAGGAGAAGATTAAAAGTGGGCAGATTATTTTCTCTGATGATGAAACCAGGCTGATTTATAAAATTTATTTGAAGGATCAGGAAGGACGTGTCCCTGAAACAATCTGGTTCGGAAAAGATGTTGGCACAACGAGAGAGGCTAATCGTGAACTGAAACTTTTGTTTGGTGAAAAGTTATTTAACACACCTAAACCAGAGGGGTTGATACAGCGAATACTCCATATTGCATCCAACTCTGATGATATTGTCCTTGATTTCTTTTCTGGGTCCGGTACAACGGCCGCTGTCGCCCACAAAATGGGGCGGCAATATATCGCTGTGGAGCAAATGGATTACGTTGAAACCATCACTATTGAACGGCTGAAAAAAGTTATCGGCCGCAATGTAAAGCCCAAAGACGAACTGATAGAAAAACTGGTGTATGATCAGGGCGGCGTCTCTAAAAGCGTTGGCTGGCAGGGAGGCGGCAGTTTTGTCTACTGCGAACTGATGCAGTGGGATGAACGCTTCATCAAGCAAATCCGCAGCGCCGACGGTAAAGATACCCTGCAAGCCATCTGGCAGGAGATGCGGGAACGGGCCGACCTCAGCTACCGCCTCGACCTGAAACAATTTGACGAAAACGCCGCTGCCTTCGCCGACCTCTCCCTGGACGACCAGCGCCGTTTCCTCCTCGAATCTCTGGACAAAAACCAGCTCTACGTCAATCTCAGCGAAATAGACGACGCCACCTACGCTGTCAGCGACGAAGATAAGCAGCTAAACCGTCAATTCTACGGGGAGTAACCATGACAACCCCAACCCTGCGCGACGCCCTCAACACCGTATGGGAGTTAGGCTACGTCCCCCAAACCCTCCCCGACGCCCTTCCCCAAAACCTCAACTCCGCCCTGCCTCTGCGCCCTTACCAAGAACAGGCATTGGCCCGGCTCTTTTACTACCTCGACGGCTATCCCAAACGGGTCAAACCATCGCATCTGCTTTTCCACATGGCGACCGGCTCCGGCAAAACGCTCATCATGGCCGGATTGATTCTCTATTTGTACGAAAAGGGGTATCGCAACTTCCTGTTCTTCGTCAACAGCAGCAACATCATCGAAAAAACGCGCGACAACTTCCTCAACCCCCTCTCCGCCAAATATCTGTTCGCCGACGCGCTCAAATTCGGCCCCAAAGAAATCCACATCCGCGAAGTTACAAACTTCCAAAGCGCCCACCCCGACGACATCAACATCCTCTTCACCACCATTCAGGGGCTGCACAGCCGCCTTAACCAGCCCCGCGAAAACAGCCTCACCTACGACGACTTTGCCGGCCGGGACATCGTTCTTATTTCCGACGAAGCCCACCACATCAACGCCCTCACCAAATCCAATCCCAACCAGACCGAGATGTTCCAGCTAAACACCTGGGAAGCCACCGTCAACCGCATTTTCACCGCCCGCCCCGATAACCTGCTCCTGGAATTCACAGCCACCGTCGAACTGTCCCATCCCGCCGTCGCCGCCAAATACGCCGATAAAATTATCTTTCAATACGACCTGAAACAGTTCCGGGAAGACGGCTACTCCAAAGAAGTCAACGTCCTGCAAGCCGACCTGCCGCCCCTGGAACGGGCGCTGCAAGCGGTCATCCTCAGCCAATACCGGCGCAAAGTCGCCGCCAAAAACGGCCTGGCTCTCAAGCCCGTCATCCTCATGAAATCCCGCATCATCAAAGAGTCCGAAGCCCACTTCGAGCAGTTTCGACACATGATCCAAACGTTGGACGCCGCCCGGTTAGAGCAGCTAAAACAACAGGCCAACGGCGCCATCCGCCGCGCCTTCGATTACTTCGACGCCCAAAATATCTCGCTGGACAACCTGGCCGCCGAACTACGGCAGGAATTTGACGCCCATCGCTGCCTCAGCGTCAATTCCAAATCCGACAGCGAAGAAAAGCAGCTTCTCGTCAACTCTCTGGAAGACCGCGACAATCCCATCCGCGTTATCTTCGCCGTAGACAAGCTCAACGAAGGCTGGGACGTTCTCAATCTGTTTGATATCGTCCGCCTCTACAACACCCGCGACGCCAAAAAAGGGGTCCCCGGTAAAACAACTATTTCCGAAGCCCAACTGATCGGGCGCGGCGCGCGCTACTTCCCCTTTCCCCTTAACAGCCAGCCGCGCGACCAGCGCAAGTTTGACCATGACCTGGACCACGAAATGCGCATTCTGGAAACGCTTTACTACCACAGCGCCCACAACCCGCGCTACATAGACGAACTACACAAAGCCCTCATCCAAACCGGCATCCTGCCAGACCGCCGCCGCACCGTCACCTTGCGCGTCAAAAGCAGTTTCAAAGCGACCAGTTTTTGGCAAAATGGCGCCATCTACGTCAACAAACGCATTCAAAATCCGCGCGCCAGCATCACCGGCTTCCGCCAAATCAACATCACCCCCCGTCACCGTTACCAACTGCAAACCGGCCAGACGCAGGAAACCGCCATTCTGGATGACGCATCCGCCAACGCCGGTTTACAAACGATGACTCAATCCGTTCCATTGTCTGACCTCGGCTTTCACGTCATCCGCACCGCATTACAGCGCCTCGCTTTTTACCGTTTTGACTATCTCCAACGATATTTCCCCGCCCTGCACTCCATCCGCGAATTCATCACCGCCGATAACTACCTGGGAGGCGTTACGGTTGATCTGGTAGGCGCAACTGGCCAGTTGGCGCATCTGTCCCCGGCGCAAAAGCTGCGCATCGCCCTCGCCATTCTGCAAAAAATCAGCAAGGAAATCCGAACCGGCGCGCCGGATTATGTGGGAACAAAACTATTTGAACCCATCAGCATCCAGCATTGCGTGAAAGACAAAACGCTGCAAATCACGGTGAACGAAGGGGGCGATCAAGAGCGCGGCGTCGCCATGAGCCAGACAACCAATGCCGCGCTGAATTTAGACTTGAGCGGCGAAGCGTGGTACGTCTATGATGAAAACTACGGCACGTCGGAAGAAAAGTATTTTGTGCGTTTCTTACACGGGATGATGGCCGAGTTGCAGAAAAAGTACGCCGAGATTTATCTCATCCGCAACGAAAAGTTGTTTACGCTGTACGCTTTTGCCGATGGGCGGGCGGTGGAACCGGATTTTGTGTTGTTTGCTGTAGAAAAAGGGACGCAGAAACCAGTCATTTACCAGTTGTTTGTGGAACCGAAGGGGCAGCATTTAATAGCGACAGACAGGTGGAAAGAGGATTTTTTGCGTCAAATTGAACAGGAATATAACATTACAACGCTCTACGCCAACAAAGATTACCGACTGGTGGGGCTGCCGTTTTACAACGAGGCGGTATCCAAGACCCCGTTTGAACAAGCTTTCCGGCAAACATTGAGCCTGTGATTTTGCCCCATATCAGTTGTTTTATTTTGTCGGGAATGTCCAGAAGTACGTTAAAACGCATTAGGGCAAAAACAGCACGTCACACATCAAGGGCAGCCTCAGCCCAATCAGCAAGCCGTTGCTCAAGAACAGCATCTCTATTGTGTCGCCAGCGATAGCGACGACGGAATTGTTCCTGACGA
>JAJRVV010000021.1 GCA_024277135.1 Chloroflexota bacterium
CAACGCCGGCTTTGCCCCATGGCGGCAAAAAAGCAAAGCAAATGGGCATGGGGCTTTATCAGCTCTCTCATTTCCTGAGCGGTGTACTCTGCTTGTGGCTCGTACTCTATCGGCAGTTGGTACATGGTTTTTGTTGAGATCACGCCGGTAATAGAACGTATGTTTCATCTAACTATTATTAACCCGACTGCATTCTTGATAAACCTTGAAAATCGGTCATATCCGGCGTAAAATTCGGGATAAATCTTTGTATCCAAGGATATACCCGCAAAACAGGCGGGATATGATGAAAAACACGGGTTTATCAAGAATTTCCATTGGATAAACCCATGCACATGGTTAAAAACCGGATTGAGGATAGTATAAATCCAAGCGGCGCGTTTGACAATAAGGATTCTTTTATGGCGCAAAAACGTAAATTATTAGATCGCATGCGGGACACGATCCGTCTGAAAAATTATTCTTACCGAACCGAAAAGGCATATGTTCGTTGGGTAAAACGTTATATTTTCTATCACCAAAAGCGTCATCCGGAGGAGATGGGGAAGGTAGAAGTTGAAGCTTTTCTTACCCATCTTGCGGTTGAGGGTCATGTGGCCGCTTCTACTCAAAATCAGGCATTAAGCGCGCTTCTGTTCCTTTATGGCCAGGTTCTGCGCCAGCCATTAGGCCAGGTGGATGTGACTTGGGCTAAAAAACCGGTGCGATCGCCGATTGTGCTGACGCGGGAAGAGGTGAGCATGATCATGCGGCATCTTTCCGGTATCCCCTTGATGGTTGTGCAACTGCTATATGGCGGGGGGCTGCGCCTGACGGAGGGTTTGAGATTACGGGTACAGGATGTGGATTTTGGTCAAAAAATGATTGTGGTTCGGGACGGCAAGGGGCAAAAAGATCGCGCGACAACCTTGCCCGATGCCGTTGTGCCGGCGTTGCAGTCTCATATACAGACAGTGAAGGCGCAGCATCATCATGAGTTGCAGCGGGGCCACGGCCGTGCCCCCCTGCCTAACGCCCTGGCAAAAAAATACCCAAATGCGGAAACAGAGTGGCCGTGGCAGTTTGTCTTCCCTGCCAAAACAGTATCGAAAAACCCGCGTGGCGACAATGAACAATTGTATCGGTACCATTTGCATGAAAGCACCGTTCAGAAGGCAGTTAGAAAAGCGGCTCAACAGTCCGGGATTGCCAAGCGTGTTACGCCGCACACCTTTCGCCATAGTTTTGCCACCCATTTGTTGGAAACGGGTTACGACATACGCACCATCCAGGAGTTGTTGGGGCATAAAGATGTGCAGACGACGATGATATATACCCATGTGGCGCAACGAGGCGCGATGGGGGTACGCAGCCCGTTGGACACGCTGGAGGAGAGTCGCTGACAGCCGGGTAGCGCTGGCCTCCCCCGCCGGGCCTCAAAATGTAATCGCCTGATACCCATCGGCAATTCGGGCGCGCAGGCTGGGGTGTTGTTTGTATTCCGCCAGGAAGGGCAGCCCCAGCGCTTCTGCTTTCTCGTAAACGTGAAAGGCGCGGGCGCAGTAGCGGCATACCCCGGCCACTTTATCTTCAATCTCCTGGTACAGTCCGTGCAGCCGATGTTCCGGGTCGGCCAGAGTGACGGCCGCTACCGCCCCGCCGCCATCGAAAATCACCTGCGCCTCATCCCCCGCTTCCTTCAACTCCCGCGCCAATTGCAGCGCGTTCACCACCCGCCCCAAATCCTGATGCTCTTCCATCTCTGACAAAATAACAATCGCTGCTTTAACCATCTCAAACTCCTTCGAAAATGTAGCCGGGGATTCCTATTCTCGCCCGCTCGCGGTAAGGATACCGCGGCTACAATGTTACATTAAACAGCGCCTATTGTTCCCGCCAACAGCGCATCGGGAATGCCGAACGCATCCACCAGGCCGCGCGCGTCCGGGCGCAGTTCGGCGCAGACGGCGTCCACCTGGACCTGGCGGCTGATCGCCTTCGTCTTCACCCCTTCCAGGTAGCCATGCTCCAGGTGCCAGCCTTTGTGCGCCTCAATGGTGGACAGGGCGTACAAATCGCACAGTCGTTTGAGGACGGGGCGCATCGGCCTGCGCCTGCTCGATGCCGGCCACGAACTGCTCCAGTACCAGCCGCTCTACAAACGCCTGCGCCGCCGCCGCCAGCCCCGTTTGCGCTTCGATGAAAGCGTCGTAAGCCTCCGCGCCTTGATCCAGGCGCTTTTTCAACTGCCCGGCCGTCTTGATGAGCAGTTCCTGTTCCCGGTGGCGGAAGGCATCCAGGCGAAATTCACTGTCCCGCAGGCGGGCCGGGTCTGTTTGCCGTTTGGCCGCCGGGTTCCAGTCGGCCAGGGCCAGGGCGGCGCGGCGGCTGATGTAGCCGGCCAGCGTGAACAGGTTGAGGTCGTGGAACTGCTGCCGGAATTCGGAGAGGCACGCTTTGGCTACCAACTGCATCAGAACGGTATTGTCGCCTTCAAAGGCGGTAAAAATGTCGCTGTCCGCTTTGAGGGCGGCGAAGCGGTTGACGGCCATGTATCCCTGCCCGCCGCGCGCTTCCCGGCATTCCTGGATGGTGGCGGCGGCGTGCCAGGTACTGATCGCTTTCAGTCCGGCGGCCAGGGCTTCGACTTCACGGCCGTCCGCTTCCGTGCGCTCTTCAAACCGTTCTTGCAAATACTTGAGGGAAAAATCGAGGGCGTACACCTGCGCCAGCCGGGGTAAGAGGCGGCGTTGGTGGGTGGGGTAGTCGAGCAGGAGGGTTTCCGCCTGGCCCGGCTGGCCGAACTGCCGCCGTTTGGTAGCGTAGCGAATAGCAATTATCAGGGCGGTTTTGGCTGCGCTTAACCCAGCCAGGCTGATGCCCGCCCGGCCGCCGGCTAAGGCGCTGAGCATGGTGAAAAAGCGGCGGGATTCGCCGGGGATGGGGCTGGTGTAAACGCCGTCGGCGCCGACATCGGCGAAGCGGTTGAGCAGATTTTGGCGGGGGATGCGGACGTGCTCAAACCAGAGACGGCCGTTATCCACCCCATTCAGACCCATTTTTCAGCCGTTATCCTCGATGCGGACGCCCGGCAGCCGCTGGCCCGCTTCATCGCGGATGGGCGCCAGGAAAGGGGTGACGCCATAACTTTCGCCGTCAATCTCCAGTTGGGCAAAAACGGCTGCCAGACGGCCGTGGCGGGCGGCGTTGCCGATGTACTCCTTGCGCGCCGATTCAGTCGGGGTGTGGATGATGAATTCCTGCGTTTCCCGGTCATAAACCGCCTGCGTTTCGATGTTGCGCGCGTTGGAGCCGTGCCCCAGCTCCGTCATGGCAAAACAGCCGGGCAGGGACAGCGCGCCCACGTCGGGCAGATATTTTTGGTGATGACAGGCCGTCCCCAGCATGAGGATGCTGCCGCCGAACAATCCGAACTGGACGCCGAACTTGATCGCCAGGCTGAGGTCGTGGTGGCTGAGCATCTCCATCGCCGCCAGATATTGGCCCATGTCGCCGCCGCCGCCGACCTCCACCGGGTAGGAGAGGGCGCCGATCCCCTGCCGCGCCAGAATTTTGGCCCAGGCGAGAACCTGCTCCCGGCACGTTTCTTTGTCGCCGCCGGGAAAATAAGCGAAGGCGGGATCGGAGAGAAGTGTGCGTAAACGGCGGCGCAGATCGGCGTGACGGCCGTCCAGCAGGCGGCCCATTTGGTCAATGCTGAAGGATGGCGGGGGCTGCGGGGGCGGCACGGCCGTTTCCGCTGGCGGCAGCAAGGTTTGGCCCGCATCCGTCCCGGTGATGCCCAGCGCCGCTTCCAACTCGTCCAGAGCGCGGCAGGCGGCCGGGGTGGCGCAGCGATCATACGCCCCTGGCGCGCCCACGTTGGCCAGCTTAAGCCCCAACTCGGCCAGGGAACAGCGCGCTTGATCAGGCAGGTGGACGGCCGTTTCCCGGATCAGCGCCAGCCAGCTTTTCATCTGAGCTGCGGATGGCGGGCCGGCCGGGTCCAGCCAGCGATCCAGCGTCGCTTTTTCTGCGGCGGTCAACCATTCTTGCTCAGCAATGTGGGCGCGGATAGCGGCAACCTGGGATGGGGCGAGTACGGCGTCAGCCCAGCCGACGTAGAGCATAGGCAGGAAGGCGAGCAGGGCGTTGTTCAGGGGGGCGTCAGTTAGGGTGGACGTGGGCGTATCCTTTGCCGGGGACAGGGGGACAGAGGGTGTTTTTTACACATGTTTGACGCTGTGGCAGCGGCGAGGCTCACCGAAACGTTCTCTATGCGGTTTGAGCATCCGAAATTTTTCTTAAACCCGTTCGATCACCGTAGCGATCCCCATGCCGCCGCCGACGCAGAGCGTGATCAGCGCCGTCTTCTTATCCCGCCGTTCCAACTCATCCAGCGCCGTCCCCAGCAGCATGGCTCCCGTCGCCCCCAGCGGATGCCCCATGGCGATGGCGCCGCCGTTGACGTTGATATCTTCCGGGCTGTCAATCCCCATCTCGCGCATGAACTTGAGCGCCACGGCCGCAAACGCCTCATTCACCTCAATCAAATCAATATCGCCCAACGCCATTCCCGCTTTCTGCAACGCCTTCTTCGAGGCCGGGGCGGGAGCGGTGAGCATGATTGTTGGTTCATCGCCCACCAGCGCGCCGGCGCGGATGCGGGCGCGCGGTTTGAGACCCATCGCTTCTCCTTTCTCTTTAGAGCCGATGAGTACCAGCGCCGCGCCATCCACAATGCCGGAGGAGTTACCAGCGGTGTGAACGTGGTTGATCTGGCCCGCCCGCGGGTATTTTTTCAGGGCGGCCGCATCGAACACCGCCTCCCCCATCTTTTGAAATACGGGACGCAAGCTGCCTAACCCGTCCAGCGTCGTGCCGGGGCGGATATGCTCGTCTTTTTCCAGGAGGACGTTACCCGCTTTGTCTTTGACCGGAATCAGGGAGCGAGAGAAGTAGCAATTTTCGCTGGCGCGCGCCGCCCGCTGCTGTGACATGAGAGCGAAGCGATCCACATCTTCCCGGCTGAATCCTTCCAGGGTGGCGATGAGGTCGGCGCTGATGCCCTGCGGCACAAAACCCATGTGCGCCATCACCTCCGGGTCTTCGTACATGGCGCCGCCATCGCTGGCCATAGGCACGCGGGACATAGACTCGACGCCGCCGGCCACCACCAAATCTTCCCAGCCGGAGCGCACTTTCATCGCCGCCAGGTTGACGGTTTCCAGGCCGGAGGCGCAAAAACGGTTGATTTGCATCCCCGGCACATCCACGTCCCAATCGGCATAGAGCACGGCCGCCCGCGAGATAACGGCCCCTTGCTCTTTGATGGGGGTGACACAACCCAGCGCCACATCGTCTACCTGAGAGGTGTCCAGGTCGTTCCGCTTCTGCAAAGCGTGCAGCAACGTCACCACCAGGTCAATCGGCTTCACCGGATAAAGCGCGCCGGATTCTTTGCCCCGGCCGCGCGGGGTGCGAATGGCGTCGAAAATATAAGCGTCTGTGGTCATATCAGGCTCCTCGTAAAAGCAAGGATGAAGGCGGAAGGCAGAAGGCGGAAAATGCTTTTCTGATTGTTCGCCTGTTGGCTGATCATGGCAATTATTTTAGCGTAAATTACTATTTTTGCCGGTAAGCTGGCCAGTGATGAGGATGTTGCCTTGATTTTGGCGTAGTTTTTCCGGTTGAAAGCCGAGCGATTGCCAGCGGGGAGTGAAGTGGTGGGTGACGACTTGTTGGGTTTGCGCGGCCAGACCCAGAGCGGAAAAATCGGCGCCGGCGGGGACGAGCCATCGCATAGGGGCGTCGTTGGCGGCGAAGATGGCCTGAGACTTGGAATTGAATCCCTCGGTGAGGATGTCGAAGGCGAAGGTGGCGCGGGGGAAACGGCCGTGTACCAGCCCAAACAACCGTTCAATCTCATCTGGGGTCAGAAAAAACAACACCCCCTCCGCCAAAAACAACACATCCGCCGGATTGACGGCCGGAATTTGCGCCAACCACCCTTCATCCAGCATGTAGTAAGGCAAGAATGTGTGCCGTTCCGTCTCCGCATCAAACCGTCGCCGGAAAGCGATTGCCTCCGGCAAATCCAGCTCCATCCAATGCGCCCGATGATGACGCAGACGATGAAATCGGGTGGACAGCCCGGCCCCCAATTCGACGATGACGGGGTTTTGACGGCCGTCCACAAACCGCCCCGCCATCTCATCATACAAACGGGCGCGCACGGCCGTGCCCAATTGGAACACGGCCGTATACGCCTTCGCCATCACTCGTTGCAGATCATCCGTTTGCCGGACACGGCCGTACCACTCGTGCGCCAGGGGGTCAGAGAGGATGGGGTGGGGACGGCCGTGCTCCTCGGCGCGGGCGCGCAGCGTAAACAATAAAGTTCGGGGCAGACCGGCTAATTTCACATGGGGATTATACTTGACCGCCCGACGTAGGGCGATTTCCAAAATCGCCCCGAAATGGCTCATGGCCCAGGCGTGGGCGTGACGCCGTCCGCCGGAACCGGAGTCGGCCGCTGCGCGAAATCCGCCCGCGTGGATTGCACCATCTCGTCGCCGCTGAAAGTCGCCACCTGCACGTAATAATCCGACGCTGACCATTTGACGACGTAGTTGTTCGTCTCCGGGTCTTGGGCTCCGACCAGCAGGGTGAAGGTTTCTTCCGCGCCATCTTCGGTAGTGGTGACGACGGTGACGGTGGCCTGGGGATTGTCCAGCCCGTATTCCGGTTTGGCCTCGGTTCCCAACGGCCGTGCCAGCCGCATGTTGCTGAGACGGGCCAGGATACTGTTGAGAGGGGCTTCGTTGAACAATTCGCCTTCTTCCAGACCGGCCAGCGTCCAATTGCCTTCGGCGTCTTTTTGTAGTTCAAAACGGCCGTTCCCGTTCTCCAGCGTGAGGGCGGCGACGCTGTCCCTGTCCACCTGGAAGTAGAGGGTGTCAATCCAGTTAGCCAGGTCGGCGGAAAATTCCTGACGGGTCAGATTATCCACCAGGTAGGTGTCATCTACCCCGGCGCGACGCAGATGGACGGAGCGGAAGTTGGGGGAGGCGCCCACGAAGAAGGTTTGGGTACGGCCGTCCGCCAATTCCAATCGCACCCGCCCTTCAAAATCATCGTCAGCCACTTTGAGACGGCCGTGACTGGCGGCCGTCTGCGCCACCAATCGCGTCGTTTGCAGTTCGGCGATTTTTGCCAGAACCGGTTCAATCCGATCCGCCTGGGCCGGGAAGCCGCCAGCTTCGGGCAATACCCAGCCCCCATCCTGGCGCGCCAACAGCAGCTGCGAACCCTCCCCGTTTTCCAGCGTGATGCTGACCACATCGGCCGGGTCGAGTTCGGGGAAAAGCGGCCCGCCGACGCTTTCCGCGTTGTTTTTAGGCCAATAGACGACGGCCGTCGCCGCCAGTTGCAATACCAGTAAACCAGAAAGAATTTGCTGCCATCGGGTCATGATACTGTCTCTGCCTCCGTCATGGGAATGAGCGGCAACGGTTCTGCCTGTTGTTGCCGCGCCCGCCAGCCAAAGTAGATAGCCAGCAAAGCGACCAGCGCCGCTGCGTAGTTGCTGATTTCCCAGGTGTTTTGTTCGCTTTCCGTCATCGGGTCTAACACCCGCGTCACCGCGCCGCGCGAACGAATCGCCAGCAGGTCCAGGTCGGCCGCCGACCAATCAGCTACATTTTGCATGAATTGGAGATTGCCCAGCAAAGCGTCCTGCGTCAGCCGGGAGGAGAGGTTGAGGATGTTGTCCTCTACAAAGGCGGCGCTGCCGATCACCACCAACCGGCTCGATTCGGGGGAGGAGGTGATTTTGCCTACCGGCGGCGCGTTCGGGTCTGGCGGCGGTTCCAACGTATCAGCGTCTGTGCCAGGGGTGGGCGCTTCTTCAAAGGGAGACGGCCGTGCCGCGTAATAACTCTCAAAACGCCCCTGGAGCGTAACCGCCAACGGTTGCCGCCCCTGCTCCCCTTCGATGGGGAAGCCCAATTCCGGGTACAAATCGTAGTTGGGTTGAATCGAGGCGTCCCCTTTGAGCCAGGAGTCGGGGCTGGAGCGCAGCAGCACGCTGACCTCCCGCTCCCCGTTGACCGTTTCATCCACCCGCACCGGCGACGCCCAATTGAGCGTCGCCGCTGGCAGATTGGCGGCGATGGGATGGCTGGTATCCATGCCGTCCGGGCGCACGTCCACAAAGAAGGGGTAATCCACCGCCTGAATCTCCTGCACCTGGAAGCCGCCCACATTCCGCACCACCGGCAGCGGGAACGGCTGGTTTTGCGGGTCCATCACCAGTTCCTCGGAGATGGTGACGCCATAATTTGCCAGCCAATCGGCGATGTTGGCCGCGTTAACCGGCTGCAATGCTAACCCGCCGCTGAAATCGGCGCTCAGCGAATAGTTGCTGAAGCCGATGACGACGGCGCCGCCGCGCATCAAAAATTGATCAATGGCGAACAACTCCCGCTGAGTCAAGTTTTGCGGCGCCATCACCATCAGCATATCCACATCGTTGGCAACCTGACCGCCGCTCAAATCCACCTGGCGCGTGGTGTACTCCTGACCTAGCTGCTCTTGAATCAGGTTGTAGTTGAAGAAGGTAGGCGGCGCGCCGCCAAATTGGGGGTTGGCCGGCGGCGGCGTGGGCGCCCAGACGCCGACGACTTTGAGAAAGCCGGAGGAGGCGCGTTTGAGGGCGGATTCGATGGCGGCGCGAATCTGCCCCTCGCTCAAATCGGCGGGCGGGTAGAGCAACTGCGCTTCATCACCGCTTTCCAATACCATGTAGGCGTAGAAGGTGTCGGCAGAGAAGAGGGAGACGGGGATGGGTTGCAGCCCGTATGCCTCTTGCAGATATTGCCGGTTGATCTCGCCGTTAGGATCGTCAGGATTGATCGCCTGGTAGATGAATTTGCCGTCAGAGCTGCTTTGGATCTCCTCGGCCGCCTGGGTGACGGCCGTTTCCAAATCCGCCAATGATTCCGGCAGCGTGTCCGGGGTGACGAACAGCGTCAACCGCACCGGCTCCTCAATTGCCGCCAGCACCGAATCAATGCTCTGGAAGCCAAACAACACCTTTTTGATACTGCTGGTCAGGTCATATTCCAGATTGCGCAGCGTGACATCTATGCCGGCAGCTGTTGGCTGCGCCTGGATGATGTCCTGGAAGTTGAGGATGGCGGTCTGATCGCCGTACCGAATTAGAATGTCAAAGTAGGCGTTGACGACGGAGGCTTCGTTGCGCCCTTCAATTTGGAAGGGGGTGGGACGGATGCCGTAGGTTTGGCCCGCCTCCAATTCGATTTCGGGATCGGACAGCGGATCAACCACGTTGGCGGCGATACGGCCGTTCGACGCAATCTCATACTCGCGCAGCATATCTCGAACAGGCGGGATCAGCGGCGCCAGCAGCGGATGGGTGTTTTCGCTGATGTACGCCCGAATCACAAGCGGCTCCTGCAAACTGCCGAACAAATCTTTGGTGGTTTGGGAGAGGCTGTACTCCTTTTGCGCCGTCAAATCCAGCCGCAGCCGCTGCAAGGGATAGAGCCAGACGTTGACCAGGAGCAGATTGAGGCCGATGAGGACGGCCGTCAACGTCACTTTTTTCCGGTAAGCTGTCTGTTGCCGGCTCCAGCGGATACTGTCCAGCGACACCGTGTTCAGCATCAAAAACAGCCCGGTCAGCGACAGATAGTAACTCAAATCGCGCAAATCAATCACGCCGCGCTGGATGCTCTCGAACCGGCTGCCGGTGCCGACGGCCCACAAATATTCGCTGACATTGCCGCCGACGAAATCGGTGACGCCGCGCGTGCCCACCAGGTAAAAGAGGCCGCCTACCAGCACGGTGACGATGAGAGCCACGATCTGGTTGTCGGTGCGGGAGGAGACAAAGAGGCCGATGGCGGCGTAAGCCCCGGCCATGAGCAGCGCCGCCAGGTAGCCGCCAAACACCGGCCCCCAATCCAGGCTGCCGATGGCGCTGACGGTGAGGGGCAGCGGCAGGGTGAGGGCCAGGGCGATGAGGATGAGGGTCATGACGGCCAGGAATTTGCCCAGCGCTAGCGCCATGGGCTTGACGGGCAGCGTCAGTAGCAGCTCCTGGGTTCCGGCGCGCTGCTCTTCGCTCCATTGGCGCATCGTCAGCGCCGCCAGCAGGAAGATGAGCAGCGCCGGCATCCAACGGAACAACGGCCGTACATCCGCGATCCCCCGCGCAAAAAAAGTTTCTACACTAAAAAAAATGAACAGCGTCGCCGCCAAAAACGCGCCCAGGAAGATGACGGCCAGCGGCGAGCCAAAGTAACTACTCAACTCTTTCTTACTGATAGCCAGAATTTGTCGTTTCATAGTTCACCGAAAACAATTAGCAATTGACAATTCATTCCTTTTCTTCCACCGAGGGCCGGCTCATCGCCAACGCATTAAAAACGCTCTCCAACGTCTGGCTGTCGCGGCGAATTTCGCGGACGGGCCATCCTTGCCTCGCCGCCAATTGGTAGACGGCCGGACACAAGTCGGCGTCGGGTTGACCGGAGATGCGGTAAGCGGCGCGACCGTCAGTCGCGGCCAGCGCCGTCACTGCCGTCACGCCGTCCAGCTTGGCTAGAGCCGATTCGATGCGGGGGGGACGGCCGTCCAGCGTCAGCAGCGCATCATTCGTCTGCGCCAATTCCGACAGGCGGGAATCCAGCTTCATCTCGCCGTGAAACAGCATCAACACCCGGTCGCACAACGCCTCCACCTCCGGCAGAATGTGGGTGGAAAACAGCACCGTGCTCCGCTGCGCCAGCCGCCGGATCAAGCTCCGAATCTCCACAATTTGGGTCGGGTCCAGCCCCACCGTCGGCTCGTCCAAAATCAGCAGGCGCGGCTTGTGCAAAATCGCCTGCGCCAGCCCCACCCGCTGCCGGAACCCCTTGCTCAAATGGCCGATAGGCCGCGTCAGGTAATCGTGCAAGCCGGTGGCGTACACCGCTTCCGAAACATAGGACAGTACATCTTCTGGGGAAATCTGCCGCAGTTCGGCCATCATCAACAAATAATCCTGCACCGACAATTCGGGATAAAGCGGCGCGCTTTCCGGCAAATAGCCGATGCGCGACTGCACGGCATGGGGTTGCTCCAGCACGTTGACGCCATCCACGATCACGTCGCCCTCGTCTGGCTGCAGATAGCCGGTCAGGATTTTGATGATGGTGGTTTTGCCGGCGCCGTTTGGCCCCAGCAAGCCGATGATTTCACCAGGCGCGATCTGGAAGGTGACGTCGCGCAGAGCCTGCACCTGACCATATGATTTATGCAAATGGGTGACATCAATCATAAATCCTCCGTGTAATCGTTCACCCTCCCGGAGGCTAAAATGGGCTAAATTTCACCTAACTCGTGAGCCTCCGGGAGGATTTGTCGGGACGCCGGCTATTCGATTCTCTGGGTTAGTCGGTTGGGGTTTTCTATATGGATTCCGGCCGTCAGTTGCCAGCGTCCAGAAAAAGCGTGTTTTGTTGTGTAAAGAACTATGTTGACTACACAGACATCCGATTTCTCGCTGTTAAGTATGCCAACATCATGGCTGATAAGAAATCGGATGTCTTGGACCAGAAAAACGGCGTTGTCTTTGCCGTCATCTATGATAATCCGTTGATGCGAGTTGTCAACACCTTTTAGTTGGCGTTTAGGAAAGCGAGGCTGTCGCTGAAGAGAGGGTCGGCGGGGTCTAGCTCGGCCGCCTGTTGCAAGTCAGAGAGGATGGCGGGATTGGCGGGATCTATCAAATAATTGGCCCAGCCGCGCAAGAAGTAAGCTCCGGCCAAGTCAGGCTCCACCGTGAGAGCGTTGGTAGTGACCAGGTCTACCCAGCTTGCCAGATTGTCGTTCCAGCCTTCAGCGACTGTGCCCAGAATGAGGGGGGTGTTGGGGGTGAAGAGGTCGGCGGGGGGATACGGCCGTAACAGATTCAACGCCGAGCCATAATCCCCATAAAACAGATGCCCCAGCAACGGAAACGCGCTGTTTTCCGCCTGGTCGCGCAGAACGCGTACATACAGGTTCAGCAGCGCTTCGTTCCAACCGGTCAACTCATCCTGGTAGGAGGGGGCGGCCATCTCCAGCGACGCTTCTTGCCACAGCCCGGCCTGCGCCAGTTCGACGGCCCGGTTCTGCTGCGCCGCGGCGGGATGGTCGGAAGGCAGCGTATTGAACCCCTTTTCCCGCCAGTCGTCCCCCGTCCAGGTTAGCGCCTGGTAAATGGGGTAGCGCACGCCGCAGGCGTAACAAAACACGTAATCGTCGGTGAAGTTGAGCGCCAGGTCGGGATTGCCGTCGCCATCCAGGTCTTGCACCCCCTGGGATGCGAGAGAGGAGTGGCAGTTACTGATTTCATCGCTCAGCGTCACGCCGTCGTAACGCACCAGGTCGTAGCAGCTACCATGCGCTCCCACCCCACTTTGGAACTCGATCCAGATACGGCCGTCGCCCAAATTCACCAATCGTCCCGACTCCTCAAACATAAAATCAGGATCAGGCAGTTCCAGGCGGCTCAGTTCCTGCCATTGGTCGCCGGCCAGCGAGTAGATGGCGACAAAATGGTTTTGCATCGGATCAAAAGAGCGGAAACCGAAGGTGTGGATGGCCCACAAGGGCGGGTTGGTTGCTACTTGCAACACGGTGACGCCGCCGAATCCATCCAACCCATCCTGGCTGAAGGTAGGCAGGTCGGCCTCCACGAATGCTTTCAAGTTGGCGCTGAGCACGCCAGGCGATAGGGATGTAGCAGTGGGGGTTGGCGGCGGCGCGGGGGGGTCGGCTGGTGTGGGAATGGAGATGCGGGTGGGGGGGGCGGCCGTTGCTGTTGTCGTTGGCGCCAGGGTGGGCGTGGGCGGCAGCGGCGTCAAAGAAGCGGTGGGCGCCGGCGGCGGGCTGGCTGCCGGACGGCACGCCGCCGCCAGCAAAACAAGCGGCAAAAACGGCAAAATAGTGCGAAATCGAACACGCATAAAACACCTCGCCCAAAGCATAACACAGGATGCGCGCCAGGTCATCTGGCGGGGATGGCGCGCGGCGGCAAGCGCGGCGGCAAGCGCGGCGGCAAGCGCGGCGGCAAGCGGCCTACCGATACAAATAAATTACCGCCTGCCGCCAACGCCCTTTTGAATGACACCAACCGGAGTAGACGGTCACTTTTGCTTGTGGTACATTTTAGCTCCATGAAAAAACGAGCCATCCTTTCAGTGTACGATAAACATGGA
>JAJRVV010000229.1 GCA_024277135.1 Chloroflexota bacterium
AGGCAGGCGCCTAAAGAGTGACAACTGCAACTTCATAAGCTGGCCGTTGTGGTCTTGCTATCCATCACCTGCTATGTGCTTGTTAAGGTGCTTCGAGCAGGTGCGCGTCAGCTTGCCTGCTTTTCGGTGAATTTTAGTTGATTTTGCCTCTTGACATTTCACCGCATCGCTGTTTCAAGGATAAAGTCGCTAAAACCGACATATTTTACCTGAGTTATGAAACCAGGAACAATTGGGGTTGAGATTTTACGGGCTGCGCCGACCATCACGAATGAAAATGACGTTTGCCACCGTAGCCCGATTTTCTAAATCGGATGGCGATTTGAAAAATCACCCGACATTTAGGATCAATCTGGTTCGTGTGGCGCTTTCCAGGCGGGAGATTTATGAACGTGGACGACCTGCCACGCCCCATCACGCTTGACCAACACCCGGCTTTCGTTGTGCGTGCGGTGGGTGATCGCGCCTTCGGAGTCGGCGATGGTGAGCATGAAAGTGTAGGAGACGACGGCGCTGTCTCCATACACCTGCAATCGCGGCTCCAGCAAATCATACCGAAAGTCGCCGCCCGTCCCCGCCCAGGCATGATCAATCATGAAAACGTGGAAATCCAATCCATCTTGACGGTGCGGCGAGACGAACCATTCGTACAGCGACAAATCCTGGCTGGTCGTCGCCCGGTACGCGGCCACGTCGCGGGTGAAGATGCTTTGCAAATGCCGGTGCAAAAAATCCCAGATTTCTTTTTCAATGTGGTTCATGGCTCCTCTACTTCAAAGCAAATAAGCCGGATTTCACCAACAGCCCTCTTTCCTCCAGTCGAAGTTCATCATTCAAGCGCAAAATCTTGACCGTTACGCGCGCGGCGGCCGTTAGCGGTTGAATTCGCGCTCCCTCAAGCACGAAGTGGTCATCCCAACTCTGGGTTCGCGGATTAAAGAAGGCAACAAGCTGACCGGTTTCCGGATCAAATGACCCAACGTTTGGCCCTTTATAACGATTGCAGCGAAAACATGACAGAGCCAGATTGTTTGTTTCAGTCTGGCCGCCATGTTGGCGGGGCACAATGTGATCGGGTTCATGTTTGTGAAGGGATGCAGATTGGGGAAAGAGGCAGTATTCGCAACGGCCGTTGGCCCTATCAAACACCAACTGACGCAAATTGGCCGAAATAACAGAGGACAATGCCGGCTCCTACGCTTGCAATTGTGCCGCCGTGCGCGCCTTGAGCATAACAATGACGTGTTCTAGCTGCTCCAACTCATCAAGCTCCAACTGCTCTGCTGCCGACAGCATGCCGGCCTCATTCAAGGCCAATAGTCGCTGCAAACGCGCTTGCGCCTGTTCAGAAACGTGATAGTTCACGACCTCTTGGGCAGATGGGTTTTTAGACAGGAAATCAATGACGTCACTGGCGACGGCCGTTGCCACCGTCTTGAACCCGATCAGGCTCAACTCAATGATGGCCGGCAGCCAGGTACGGATAGGTTGGATCCGTTTTGCCAAATCCTCTGGAACTTGCATGGTCATTTGAGTCATCAATTGCTTCCTGTGTTCAACCCCTCAGATGGATATTGGGCATTATACCACAATCCCCAATGGCAAAATCCCGGCACAGCGACCACAGAAGGTGAGATCGGGAAGTCCAATCCGGCCGGGCGTTACAATGATTGGTCGGCGTGGAAAAGGAGGTCAAGATACGGCCGTTCCACCATCCCGCCAAATTCCTCGATCACATCCAGACACGCAACGAGCAACTTTTGCCGCGTCGGCTCATCCAGATTGCGATATGCTGACTGTGTGTTGAGCCGCTTGATGTATTGTTCGCCCGTCAACAATTCCGACCATGAATACGGCCGTACCCTCACCTGGCCAAAGCAGCCAGACTCGGCGAAGTTAGCCTCAATTCGCTGTGTCAGCCACTCCGGTGTGACAATCGTCTCGGTGGGCATGACGAAAGGGGCCACTTTTTGGTGAACGGCAGCGATGGCCTGGTAAACGGCCGTGCCGGGATCAATCCGCAAAATCCAAAACAACGCCGCCGAGCCGTCCGGTTTCAATGCCTGAGCCAGCCGGGGATATCCCACCTGCGGCGGAATCCAGTGAAACGCCTCGCCGGAAATCGCCAAGTCAAACGCATTTTCTTCAATCTGCCACTCTTCAAACGCGATCTGTCTGATTTCGACGGCGGGGTAAGGGCGGCAGTTTTGGGCGGCCAAAGCAGTCAATCGTCCGCCCAACTCAATGCCCAGCATTCGGTAGCCGCGCCGAGCAAAGGGGAGGGTGGCAATGCCGGGGCCGCAGCCAACTTCCAGGATACGGCCGTTCGCCGGAATCCCGGAAAGCGCGATCACATCCTCAATCAAGGCTTCAGGATAACGCGGACGCACCTCATCGTACAGGTCGGCCACCTCGTCAAATAAGACCCGACGGCTCCTGTCAATCGTTGGTTCTTCATTTGGCTGCTTCATACGCTTGCTCGCTTGTTTACTGCGAGTCGAGGAACTGCAAGGCCAACTGCACCCGCTCATCAATCGCTTTGGCTTCGCGGGGCAGATTTTGCAGGGCGGATTGGGCTTCGACGATGCTGAAGCCGAGGCCGGTGAGGACGTCGATCACATCGGCGTCCACATCGCTGATCAGGGGCAGCGCTGCAGCGTCGGCGGTGAAGTCGAGTTTATCCCGCAGTTGGAACATGATGCGTTCGGCCGTTTTCTTGCCGATGCCGGGCACGCGCTGGAGTACGGCCGTTTCCTCCCGCATGATGGCGCTCTGCAACAGTTCCGGGCTGAGCGTGGACAAAATCGCCAACGCCACCTTTGGCCCGACGCCGTTCACCTTCAACAAAGCCGCAAATAACGTCCGGTCTTCGCCGCTTTCAAAACCGTAGAGCGACAACTCTTGCTCGCGGACGATGAGATGGGTGTGCAGATAGATGGCGCGGCCCACGCCGCCCACATCCTCCAACACCATGCGCGGCACAAACACCCGCACCCCCACGCCGCCTACGCTGATGACGAGGTGGTCTTTGCCAATAAACTGCACCGTTCCGCTGAGACTAGCGATCATAGTCTTGTAAAATGTGAATGACGCTTCTTAGCCTATATTTCGCACATTAAAAACCGAATAGAGAGAAAAAAGGTGGCGAAGATGCCTCCTTCGTGGCAAAGTTTATGGTGATAACCCACTTCACCAGAGACACCTTCTTATGAATTTTGCCATAAAA
>JAJRVV010000005.1 GCA_024277135.1 Chloroflexota bacterium
GGGAGCAGGTTCCCAGGCCGTCTAATTTAACGGCGCGTCCCTGCTTGTTGAATGAGATCACGGCGTCGCGCAGTTCCAACAACGCCTGGCGCGCGCCGCTTTCGTTGAGGCCGGTGGGCGATGAATTCCACCAACCCTTCATTCCCGGCCGCGCGCCCCAGCTTGATACGCGGCCGATACGCATTGATTGCCTATATTCTACTTGCGATGTTATGTCTCTTTTTTACACGATTAAAACGTACCCAAAATTAGATCGCTGGCGTTATGGTACATGATGATAAGCGAGAGAGCAACCAGGGAGGGATGAGTGATGAGTGATGAGTGATGAATGGGAGGCTTGCTGGTGGGATACGGCCGTTTCAGACCACGCATCATCTTTAGGGAACGGCCGTTTTCTTGGTATATTCTTCAAATTACCCGCTGTTGGATTTATAACGCTATCCATTCATCACGAGTGACGCCGGCCTGTTTGATGATTTCACGAATCAAGCCCACGCCAATCTCTTTGCTGCCATGTACTGGTATAGGGATGATCAGACCCCTTTCAGAATGTACCATGCGTACATGTTTCCCTCCTGGTATAGGGCCAATAAATCCCAACTCTGCAATTTCCGGATCACCACCCGTGGTTTAAGCGGCTTGAGTCGAGACATTTTGCTCCTCAATCAATACGCCTTCCAAAGGAGGAATAGGAAATCCCATTTGCAATGCCGTCGTCAAATTCCCTTCAATAGCATCGCGGAGGTTCTCGCGTGCCTTCTCAAACGTTTCTCCCTGAGAAAAGAATCCTGGCATACCCGGCACACGAGCGACGATCACGCCATGTTCGTCTGGCTCATAGACGGCTTGCGTCAACGCCGCCTGTACATACCGGGAAATAGATAACATTCGCACTGTTGGCATAAGTCACCTCGTTCATAAATAAAGTTGAATCCTATCCCAACACGGGAACCAGAACAGGAATATCTAAATTGAGACGCAAACGCAGCGCAACCCAATCACTGACCGCTTCTCGCAATTCGCGCCGGCAGCCTGCTAATGTAACGTCACGCGCCCACGCACCTTGAAGTCCCGGAATCTCGCCCCAAAATGATGCCATAAACAGCCCGTTCCATAGCTTTATCAAGGTAACTTGCCAACATAATTTTCTCCAATTCGGATCAAGATTCTTGCCAGTCTTTCATTTGCGCTGCACGGCCGTCTCCCTGCTACAACCTTACCAACCAATCATAGCCGTTTCCGCTAAGATTTATTTCCTGAGGCGGACTCCATCCTGCGCCGTTTGCAAAACGGCCGCCAAATCACCCGCCAACAACGCCGCCGCATTCAGACGCAATCCAGGAAAAGCGCGGCTATCAATGAATCCTTGTGTACCGGCGGGCAGCAACGCATAGTTTCCCTCATCCAGGTAAAACCAATCCAACTACTGCTCCTGAATTTGCCAGACCAGATACTCGCGGACGCCGGCGCGGCGATAAACGGGCAGTTTGTCATGCAAATCATACGAAGCGCTACTCAGAACAATCTCCACCGCCAATTCCAGCGCGCCCTCGACGTAACCGTCATCGCTGATGCGGGAGCGCCCCCCATCCTCCGCCCGAAACCGGAGCAAAGCGTCCGGCTGAAGCTCATTTTCCGCGTCCAGGCGGACAGTGGCGTTATCAGCAAATTCCACCGACAGCATAGCGGCAGCGTAAACGCCAAGCCAGCCAACAATCACAGCATAGAACTTGCCGTGCCGTGATCATAGCGTACAGGGGAAGGCACATAAACCACTCCTTCTATCAGTTCTGCTTTTTTGACGTGGGGCATGGCCGCGTAACGCCGTTCAAATTCGGCGCGGGTCAAGCGGTCGCCCGGCTCCAGAGCAGGCGGGGAAGGAGGCGCGGCTTCTGACCGGCGTCGCCAGGAATGGCGCGTTCTACTTCTTGTGATCGTCATAAGCTAAATTGTACCATACGCATTATCGGGCAAACCACGCCATCGTCCGCCGCAGCCCATCTGCCAGCGGCACGGCCGCGCGCCAACCCAACTCCCGCACGGCCGTCTCCACCCCAGCCACTGAATGCCGAATATCGCCAGGGCGAGGCGGGGCGTGTGTGATGGGCAACGGCCGTCCCGCCACATCTTCCATCATCCGCGCCATCTCACACAAATTAGTCGCTTCCCCCCGCCCTACATTAAAAACCTCAGCCCCTTCTCGCCATTGCATGACCGCCGCCGCCAAATTGGCCGCCGCCACATCCGACACAAACAGAAAATCCCGCGTCTGCCGCCCATCTCCATAAATCGTCACCCCTTGTCCGGTGATGGCCGCCTGGCAAAAAATAGACAACACCCCAGAATAAGGCGACGACGGGTCTTGCCGGGGGCCAAACACATTAAAATAGCGCAGCCCCACAAACTGCGTACCGTAACTGCGATTATAGGCGGCCGCCATCTGTTCATTCATCAGCTTGGCCGCAGCATACGGCGTGATTGGGTTCGGCGGATCGTCTTCTCTGGCGGGCAAAGAGGGCGTGTCCCCATACACCGCCGCCGATGAAGCGTAAACCACCCGTTTAACGCCCGCCTGCCGCGCCGCCTCAAACAGATGAAAGGCGCCGGTCACATTCACATCATGGTTGAGTTTCGGCTCTTCAATAGAGCGGGGCACGCTGACCAACGCCGCCTGGTGAAACACCCATTCACACCCATCCACCGCCCGCCGCACCGTCTCATAATCCCGAATATCGCCCCGGATAAACGCCACCGGCAGATCGGCCAGATTACGCCGGCGGCCGCTGCTCAAATTATCCAACACCCGCACCTCATCCCCCCGCTCAACCAGGGCTTCGACCAAGTGCGAGCCAATGAAACCCGCGCCGCCTGTCACCAACACCTTCATGCTTGATCGTCTCTTGCCCCTACCACATCTACCGCTCGTCAGTCGAGCCAACCTGCTGCAAAAACCGATCTGCATCTTGTTGCGGAACAGGCAGCAACCGCCGCGCTTTTGCCAGATTAATCACCAGTTGTTCATATTCAATAGGAGCCATATAAGCGTGCCGGAAAAAGTGGCGAAAGCCGCGCAACCCATTCAATAACCCAAACGTCTGATCCGACAACAGCGTAGGTCTCACGCCAGGTATCTCCTGCTTCATCCGCCGCAACAATTCAATGTGCCAGCGCGAAGCATCCGCCACCTGGTTTTCAAAATGACCGGCAATTATTTTGAGCAGGTCTTCTACCGCGTTATACAAATTGTGAATCTGATACGCCACACTCTCCAACTGGATTTCATTTTCAGCTTGCAAGCCAATGGCTCGTTCTTCCAACTTCCTGGCCGCCTCATCAATCAAAGCCATTTGACCCATGATGTCTGCCCGCAGAACGGTTAACCTTTTCTCGTCCATTTTTCACCCGTCTCCCGAATCCGGCCAGCAAAATGGCATCGCGCTAAATCAACCAAATCCACTTCCCGTACTAATGCCAACGACAGAGACGCCATCAGGTCGAAGAAATCATCTGCTTCCATGTCTGTCACCGCTATATCCACATCCGACCTTTCATGAAAGCGGCCCGGCCTGACCACAGAACCAAAAATGACAGCCTGCTCAATCCCATACTTTGAACCAAACTGGTCAAGGAAGCGGCGCACGGCCGTCAATGTCTGCCGACGCTCGTGTTCCAATTGTTGCCGGCGGCGGCAGACGGCCTGGTCTAGCAAATGGGTATCATACGACATCGGTTATCCGGCCCCCATTCGCAGCGCCCGCTGCGCCAGCGCCATCTCATCCTCATATTCCCGCGCCGTCAGCGAGACGAACACCGCCCGCTCGCCCGCATCCCGGCAATAAACGGGACGGCCGCTCACCGCTTCAAAACGGAGAATAGGCGATGCGCCATTAAGCGTCGCCAAATCAATGTCGTCCAGTTGCATGGCGTCCTGCAAGGCCATGCGGCATTGAACCAGGTCATCCAACGACGGCCGTTCCGCCCACAACACCCCCACATCCACATCGCCGCCACGCCGGACATCCCCGCCCTGCGCTGAGCCAAACACCCAGGCGGCCGTCACCTGCGGAAAAGCAGCCAACGCCTCCGCCAAAGCGCGCCAATCCCGGTCAGTCAGCTTCCTGTTCACGGACAAATGTCAACGCCTCATCCGAGCGATTGCAATTTCTGTGAAATAACGCCAGTAACCATTTTATAATATATCACAACCGCACCACACGGCCGTTCCCAGCCACCCCCGCCAGCGCATTCCGCGTATCCACGATCAAACGGGCATGTTCCGCCACAAACGGCCAATCATACGCCGCATGATTCGTCACAATCACCACACAATCCGCCCGATTTAGCGCATCTTCAGAGAACGCCTCCGCCTCACAGGTCAAACCTTCCGGCGTCAAATCATTCACAAACGGGTCATGGAAAACCACTTCCGCCCCCCGTTCTTGCAGCAAATGAATCACATCCAACGCCGGACTTTCGCGCACATCCCCCACATTCGGCTTATAAGAAACGCCCAAAATCAAAATACGGCTGCCGTTGATCGCCTTTCTTTCTTCATTCAAAGCATCGGCTATCTTACTCATCACATAATCCGGCATGTGGCTGTTCACATCCGACGCCAATTCGATAAAACGAGCGTTGTAATTCAACGTTTTTAGCTTCCAACTCAAGTAATGGGGGTCTAAAGGAATGCAATGTCCGCCCACACCCGGCCCCGGCGTAAACTTCATAAAGCCATACGGCTTCGTCGCCGCCGCCTCCACCACTTCCCACACATCCAGCCCCAGCCGGTCGCACATCAACGCCACTTCATTCACCAGGGCGATATTGACGGCGCGGAAGGTGTTCTCCAGCAATTTCACCATTTCCGCCGCCGCCGGACTGGAGACCGGGGTTGGCTTTTCCACAATCGCGCCATACAACGCCAGCGCAACCTCCAGACAGGCCGGGGTCATACCGCCAATCACTTTCGGCGTCGTCCACACCGTGTAATCGGTGCGGCCGGGATCAATGCGTTCCGGTGAAAAGGCGACAAATACATCCCGACCCACCACGTCCCCGTTTCCGATTAGCCGGGGGACGATGACCTCTTCCGTCGTTCCTGGATAGGTGGTGCTTTCCAGCACAATCAACTTGCCGCCTCCGCCCACCCGCGCGATCTCATCCGCCGCCGCAATAATATAGGAAATGTCCGGGTCTTTTGTCTTCCGCAACGGCGTGGGCACGCAAATGGAGATAACATCCGCTTCTGCCAAATCATCATACTCGGCGCTGGCGCGAATCAGGCCTTGGGCGACCAGCGGCGCCAATGTCTCGTCCGCTATATCTTCCACATAACTATGGCCCTGATTGAGCGCGGCCACTTTGTCGGGAACCACGTCAATCCCCACCACGCGAAACCCTTTCTGGGCGAAGGCCACCGCCAGCGGCAGCCCCACGTAACCCATGCCGACGATGCCGATCACGGCCGTCCCATCTTCAATCTTCTCTATCAAATTCGTTTTTATAGACATTTAACCTCTGTTAACAGGTATACTCCGCTCCTCCGACATGCCCGGAGCAAAATTAGAGATGACAGCCGCAAGACACAAAATTTCTCGATGGCTGATTTTCGGTGGGATGAACGGCCGTCGCCACCGCCTATTGGATTCTATGACAGAACCCTGACAATCGAAATTAAAAAATGGTTAATTACGAGATAGTGGAAATCAGGTCATCACTTGATTCGATCAATCGAGTCAGAACCCAGGCAAACTGGCTGAGGCTGCCGGCTCAAGAAAGCCAGCAATACCCGCACCCGCTCCTGGCCCGGCAGATACGCATCAAAAATCGCATCATAACCAGCAAACGGCCCGCTGAGAATGCGAACCGGATCGCCTTGTTTCACGCGGCTCAAAACCAATCCGCCGCTGGCTTCAATCGCGGTTAAGCGCTGCTTCAACGCTTGCACCAAACTATCCGGGACAATCGCCGGCGTGTCGCCATACCGCACCAATCCATGCGCGCCGGGCGTCCAACGAAAGGCATTATTGCCCGCCACGTTCAAATCAGCTTGCACAAACAGGTAGCCGGGGAAATACGGCCGTACCCTGGCCGCTCGTGGATTCACTGGTTTAACTTTAACCGATGGGAAATAAGCGGGGACTGCCTCAGTCCGCAACAGTTGATAAACAATTCGTTCTTTATGTGGTTTAACGCGAAGTGCATACCAGTGGGCGGCCATGATGAATCCTTTACGATGAAGCGCACCCGCGCTCCAACTGCATTTTGGTATATTTTGCAACCTCCACAGTGTAACAAAGAAGGCTATTCCTGCAACCAAAATCAGGCGGCGACTAGTCGCCGTTATCGCCAAAAGTCCTGGGACTTTTAGTTCATTTTATGGAGACTATCCGGCCCCAAACCGGCGGGCTAAACCAGGTCATATTATTCCGTTGCACCTGCCCGATCATTCAGGACAGCGGGTAATGTATTTCGCGCCTGGGTCAGATAAGAAATCGCTACGGCCGTCAGCAAATTCAAACCGGCCAGCAGCATCAACAACGTCACCGATTGATCCCGCGCGCTGAAATACAATTCGACGCCGGCCAGAAACAACAAGACGCCCATTCCCGCGCTCAACGGTTCCGTCGTCAGCGCCAGGGAGAGCAAACCCAGGCCAATGAGCGCGTAAACGGCCAGCGTTAGATGGGGCGCCGCCGCTGACAACCCGGGTAGTTGGAGGGATGGCCGCGCTGCCGCCAACCAGACCAGTAACAGCAAGACGGCCGTCAAAAACAAACGAATCATAAACGTCATCGGCAGACCAAAAGGCCCCGCCTGAACCTGCCGCGCCTGACCCAACTGCGCCGCCTCTTCCGGCAGCACATCCTCCGGCAGCCGTCCCCAACTCACCTGCCGCGCCGTGATGTACAAAATCAAGCAGACAAACAGCCCCGTCAGCGCCTTCACATTGGCCAGGCGCGGCTCCAACATATCCAAATACAAAAAGCCGCCGACCATATACTGCGCCGCCAACGCCAGCAGCTTCAACCGCCAATCCCAGGCCAGCACAACTGCCACCGCGCCCAACACCACCAGATACGCCGCCGGACTCCCCCGCAAAAAATCAAGCCGATTCAACCAATCAAACAACGAAGGTAAATTCATACTTCACAATCCACAATTCACAATCCACAATTCACAATTCACAATTCACAATTCACAATCCACAATTCACAATTCAAAAGGATTGTAGCCCGCCAACCCACGCCAAGCAAAGTGCCTGCCAACGCAGACAGGCTATAATTGACCAACCAATTCCGCTTAGACCTGCGAGGTTTCCCGAACCTCGCAGGTCTCCACAGGAGACAGATGGACAAAAAGAAAATTCACCCTTACTGGATAGCCATCCTGACGGCCGTCCTCATCACACTGACCGCCTGCCAAAACAACAATCCCATCGTACCCACCCCGGTGCCCACTGCCGACATCCCCACCGAACTGCCGTCAACGCCCGCCAAATTACCGCCAACGTTGGATTTGGTCGTTCTGACAGGTACAGGTACGTCCACGGTCACGGCCGTTCCCGCCACCAACGCCCCGCCCCCGCCAACCGATACCCCCAGCCCGCCGCCTGGCATTACCATCACCGACCCGCAAGCCAACGCTGATTTGCTCCTGGGCAGCGACATCACCGTCCGCGGATTGGCGCAAATAGAAAGCGTCCAATCCATCTGGCTCTCATTGGTCACCGCCAATGGGCAGATCATCACCGAAACCCAGGCCATCATAGGCGATGTCGGCTGGCAGGCCGGTTTCACGATACCGCCGGCCGTCAATGGCGCCGCCATTTTGCTAGCCTCCGTGCGGGATTTGGATGGCAGCATCCTCGCCGCCAGCCAATTATCCGTCAATCTGGTTCTGGACACCGAGGGCGTAGACCGGTATCTGGCGTTGTTCCGACCGCTCGCCGGCGACCCGGCCATGGGCGGCTACAACTTTTTCTTCGACGGCCGCGCCCAACGCCCCGCCGCCAACACCGTCACCATCTCTATTTGGGCCGACAACTGCCAGACTCAGGTCGCCAAACAAAGCTTCGTCCTACGCGGCAGCGGCTACTGGCAAGGATTCGTCATTCTACCCGCCAACACCAACCCTGGGCCGGGTTGCGCCATCGCCAGCTTTGGCGAAGCCGGCAGCGAAGCGTGGCGTCAGGTACAAATCCCCATCACCATTTACGACATCGCCAACACCGACATCAACCATATCCGCATCGGCAATCCGCCGCCCGACCGCACCATCACCGCCGGACAACAGTTTCTCATCTACGGCACGGCGCTCAACGCCTCCGACGCCACATTGCAAATCAGTGTGCTGTTGGAGAACGGCCGTATCATTGCCGAAAGCGAAATCAGCGCCGACTTCTGGGGCTATTGGGAACATCCCGTCATCCTGCCGGCCGATGTGGAAGGCCTGGCCGTGATTACGGCCGTGCGCGGCGCTCCCGGCGACGCCCAATACGCCGAAGCCCAAACCTTCATCACCATCGCTCCCGCTCCTGATTCAAATTAGCCACTCATTGCTGAATACACACGATATACGTACAATCCCCAAAAACCAAACCCATCACGTTTTACGTTTTTCGTTTTACGTGCTCAAGGAGTAACCCTATGTCCAAAGCTGAACCAATCACCGATACCGTGTACACCCGCGCCCCCTTCTGGAACGATGTTCCCGACGCCAAATGGATGGATTGGCGCTGGCAGATGAGCCACCGGCTCAACTCGGTAGACGAGCTGGCCCAGGTCATCAATTTGACCGAATCAGAACGGAAAGCGTTGAGCGCCAACGATCTGTTCCGAGTAGACATCACCCCCTATTTTGCCAGTCTGATGGACCCGGATGACCCCAATTGTCCCGTACGCAAACAAATCGTGCCCACCGAAGCCGAACTGGTTCCCTTCCATTCCATGATGGAAGATTCGCTGGCCGAAGATAAACATTCCCCCGTCCCCGGCCTGGTTCACCGCTACCCGGATCGGGTGCTGATGCTGGTGACGACCCAGTGCGCCAGTTACTGCCGCTACTGCACCCGCAGCCGCATCGTCGGCGACCCGACCCAGACGTTCAGCCGCACCGATTTCGACGCCCAAATCGAGTATATCGAGCAAACGCCGCAAATTCGGGACGTGCTGCTCTCCGGCGGCGACCCGCTGACGATTGCGCCCAAGACGGTGGATATGATTTTGGCCCGCCTGCGCGCCATCCCCCACCTGGAAATCATCCGTATCGGCTCGCGGGTTCCCGTTTTTCTGCCCATGCGCGTCAATCAGCAGTTCACCGACATGCTGGAGAAGTACCACCCGCTCTGGCTGAACATCCACGTCAATCACCCCAAAGAGATCGCGCCGGAGCTGGCCGCCGCCTGTGAACGGCTGGCGAAAGCGGGCGTGCCATTGGGCAACCAGAGCGTTTTGCTGGCCGGGGTGAATGATTCGGTGCGCATCCAGCGTAAGTTGGCGCATGAGTTGGTGAAGATTCGGGTACGGCCGTACTACCTCTACCAATGCGACCTGGTGGAAGGGGCCGGCCATCTGCGCACCAGCGTCAGCAAAGGGATCGAAATCATGGAAGGGCTGCGCGGCCACACCTCCGGCTACGCCGTGCCCACTTACGTGGTAGACGCCCCCGGCGGCGGCGGCAAAATCCCGGTAGCGCCCAACTACGTCATCGCCCAATCGCCAGGCAAGGTGGTGCTGCGCAATTTCGAGGGCTTCATCACCACCTATTCCGAACCGCTGGATTATGACCCGCACGCCATCCTCGACCAGGAATCCCGTATTGAACCCCGGCTGGAGCCGGGGCAGGAAGGCATTCATGGCCTGCTGCAAGGGCAGCGCATGGCGATTGAACCGGCCGGTTTTGAAGATGTTCACGCGCGCGGCGGGGCGGAACACCGCCTGCGCAGCGGCGACGTCAAACAAAAATGGCAGCCGCTCGGCGTCGGTTCCATCGAATCGAAACCGGCGCAGTTGACAGAACCGGAAGAGTAAGATTGAACGGGGCGGCATGATGAGGGAATCCATTTTACGACGAGGGCGGTTTGGCCGCCGACGGAAAAACAAACGAGGCGGCGTCATCGCCCGCATCCTCTTTGGCCTGTTGATCATCGCCGGATCGCTGGTCGCGCTCTGGTTGAACGAGGGGCGGGTGAATTGGGCGGATGCGGCGCGGAAGAGTACGGCCGTTGACGCCGCCTATAATCCTGACACGGAAGGAGAATTCGTCTCCGTCACCGGCCTGACCGCCACTTCTGCCCCCATCGGCGATGACCGGTATTTACGCGCCGGGGATTACCTCCGGGTTGACCGGGAAGTGGAGATGTTCGCCTGGGTAGAAAAGGAAGATTCAGACGAAGACGAAACCAGCTACACCTACGAACTGGAATGGACGGATGATCCCCGCCCCGCCTCCGAATTTAACTGGCCGGACGGCCGTGAAAACCCCCCTTTTCCGGTGACGAGCGAGACGATGACGGCCGTCTCCGCCCGCGTCGGCGCGTACCAATTCAACACCGAAACCATCCAATACCCCTATACCGACCCGGTTCCGCTCAGTATGGAAACGGTGCTTGAAGGCCCGTACCAAATCACGGAAAAATACATCTTCCAGGGAAAAGGGACGCTGGCCCAGCCGGAATTGGGCGACATCCGCATCAGCTTCGAGGCGGTTCCGGCCAACGTGACCATGACCGCTTTCGGCGTTCAGCGAGAATCGTCGCTCATCCCTTACAACTACCGGGACAAGGGTGAGTTGTACCGGATTCTGACCGGGGATCGGGCGGCGGCCGTCGCCCGGCTGCAAACGGAGTATCGCAATTTGTTATGGGGGTTCCGCATCGGCGGCGCGCTGCTGATGTGGCTGGGGTTTGGCCTGCTGTTCAGCCCATTCACCCGCCTGCTCGATTTCGTGCCGGTGGTGGGCGGCGTGGGCAAATTGGCGGTGACGGCCGTATCGTTTATCCTGGCCTTCACCATTTCCCTCACCGCCATCCTCATCTCCGCCATCCTCCATAACTTGTGGCTGCTGCTGCTCGTCCTGGCCGTTTTGATCATCGGCGGCGGCTGGTTCTGGCGGCAACGGCGATAATCCCATATCCACATCTGAGAAATAACTACCATGGCAAACCAAAACAACAGCTCACTGGAAACAAGAATCACCGGCTCATTCTCCACCCAATTCTGGCTGGAGCTATTCGGCAATTCAGCCCACTTCCCCATCGTCAACATCCTGCTCGAACTGCTCATAGAAGATTTACCCGATTACCTCTTCGCCCCCGACCTGTACACCCTCATAGCCGCCAGTCTGGTGCAGGCTTATTGGCTGACCCGGTGGCGGAACAGCCAGCGCCCGCGCCGTTTTTGGGGCAATCTAATCGGGCCTGCCCTGTACACCCTCGTCGAAGGGCTGCTAGAAGGCCCCGTCTTCTTTGCCGCGCCCCATCATCTAACCTATTGGGGAATTGCTCTGGCGCTTGGCGTCTTGCAGGCGCTGCGTCCGCGGCTGCCGGCCGTCTTCACCAACCCCCTCCTCCTGGTTGAGAACCTGACGCGCACCTCGATTCTTTTCATCATGTACGCCATCTTTGAAAAATACACCACCCCCCTACAAACCAGTTCGCTGCGCATATTTTTCAGCGATGCCAGTCATCAATTCATCGGCCTAACTGTCTTGTTTCTCGGTCTCAGTATCGGACTGGCGAATCTGACGGCCGACCATTACCTCGGTCTGCTGCAAAACACCTCGGCCCGGCTCAAAACCTATTCGGAATGGCTGCTGGGGCGGGAACTTCTCGAACAAACCTTCATCAACCCATCTACCCTGACCCTGACCCGGCGGGAACGAACAATTTTGTTTATGGACATTCGCGGTTTCACGCATTGGAGCAAGGCGCAGCCCCCTGAAGTCGTCGTCAGCCTGTTGGACAGCTATTACCAAACGGCCGAATCCGTCCTATCCCGTCACCACACCATCAAATTCAAATTTTCGGCGGATGAAGTGATGGCCGTCTTCGCCACGGCCGACGACGCCCTCCAAGCCACGCTGGAACTGCGATCCCAAATCCATCAATTATTATCAGACTATGATCTGGGCGCAGGCAGCGGGCTGCACACCGGCGCGCTGGTGGAGGGGCTTTTGGGCAGCGCCGGCGTTAAGTTTTATGATGTCATTGGCGATACGGTGAACATCGCCAAACGGATCGAAAGCGCGGCGGGCGCTTCTGAGATTTTGATTTCGGCCGCGTTGCACGCACTGCTTGACCAGACATACCGCACCGGCGACAGCCGCCAAATTATGGTCAAAGGCAAGGAACACCCCCTAACCGTCTACCCGCTGGAGAAGTGAAATCGTTTGAGCAGAACTGGAACAGGCGGCCGGAGCCGCCAGCCGATAAACCAATGACTGCATCAACAAAATTGCACAAATCCGCAATTCCGTTGCAGATTTGTGCAATGGTTGGCGCAATCTATCCTCCATTCCGTCAGCATTCATCCCCTCCGCCTAAACGCAGCCGCCGTCTGATTTGAGGCAGCGCCGCCCGAGCCGCCGCCGCCCCTTTGGCCATGTATTCCCGGCTCAGCGAAAAGCGCAAGAAACTGCCATCGGCGATGTCGGGTACGATGAGACAGTCGGCGCGGCCCACGCCGCCGCCCGCCTGCCGGATGAGCGTCTCAATGGCAGTAGCGCCAATGCTCAACGGCCCCCATTTGCGCCCCTGCTCCGGCGCGAACAAATCCACCCCAATCACCACGTCGGCCCCCATCGCCCGCACCACATCCACCGGCAAATTGTTGGTGACGCCGCCATCGCAGAGGCGACGGCCGTCCACTTCCACCGGGGTCACAAGGCCAGGGACGGAACAACTGGCGCGGACGGCCGTCGCCAGCCGCCCTGTTCGCAGCGTGACCGATTCGCCTGTTTGCAAATCCGTCGTCACCACCGCCAGCGGAATCGCCAAATCCTCCAGCGCCAGATTGGGAATGCCCACAATCTCTTCCAACCAGCGCTCCATCCGGGCAAAGGTGAACAAGCCATCCCGCGACCAGGCCACATCCGCCACCGCGCGCCAACCGGCATGAGCGGCCAACTCCTGCAATTGGGTGATAGGCAGTCCGGCGCAGTACCCGGCGCCGATGATGGAACCGGCGCTGGTTCCAGCCACGAAATCAATGGGGATGCCCGCCTCTTCCAGCACAGCCAATGCGCCCACGTGCGCCGGGCCGCGCGCCACGCCGCCGCTGAGAGCAAGTCCAATTCGGGGACGGCCGTTAGCGCCATTCATCGTCAATTTTGGATTTGGGATTTTGGATTACGGATTAGGCGTCGGGGTATTCCGTATCAATCCGGGTGCAGCATTCCACCAGGGTGATGGCCGCTTTGGGCGTTTTCATCACTTTCATCATATTGCCCTTGAGCTTTAGCTGACGGCTCATCAGCCCGCGAATGGGGTCGAGTTTTTTGTCGAACAGTTTGCGCCAGGTTGCCAGGGGCGCGTTCATCACAAACGCCGGGCTTTTCGCCGTTGAATCCTCCACTTTGTACGCATCGCGGCATTCGCCGTGCCACAAGTCCATGTACATGTAGATGGGTTCGGGCACGCCAGGGCCTTTGTCCACCACAAAGTAGAAGTCGCCTTCCCAATCTTTGGCGGCCGCGCGGTACGCCTCGTCTTTATTGACTTCAGCCATCAAGGCTTTGATCCATTCATCGGTTCCAAATTGAACTGCCATTGTCCCTTCTCCACTCGCTGCTAAGTTTAATCGCCGGATTCAGTTTCAAGCGCCCGTTCCTTCTGCTCCACCCTTTTGCCGTTTCGGGACCGTCCATTAACCGGATAGCGGACGGCCGTCATCTGCGCCATATCAACATCAGCATACCACCATTCAAGGGCAAACACCACGCCGACGGCCAACATACCGGCCACCACCGTTGCTAATACAGTGTTGACCAGCTTGCGTGAGCCAACCGGTTTTTGCGGAACGACGGCCCGGCTGGCGAGCATCATCCCATTGGTGCTGTCTTGGGCCGTGATTTGCTCTTCTTCCACTTTTCGCGCCAAAGACAAATAAGTTTCAGCGGCCACATTCCGATCCCGTTTTAGACGCTCACTTTCCACAATTGCCTGCTGGTGTTCTTGCTGCAAAAGCAAAATTTGCGGCTCCAGTTCCAATAGCTGCTCACCGCTCTCGACCACCAGAGCTTCCAGAGATTGAATCAGATCGTCAAGAAATGCAGTTTGCTCATCCCGGCTTCGTCTGGTCAGCACATCGGCGTCGTTTAATTGCAACTGCAAAGGCAGAGAGAGTTGGGCGCTAAACGCTTTAATTTGCAATGACAGGGCAGTCAGCTGATCGGCAAAGGTCACATCTGCACTACCAGATTGTGCCGCCAATTGATCGCGCAACGCCTGAACATCTTGAATCAGAAATCTGGCCGATCGTTGGTTGGCTAAATGAGTCACCTGGCTTTGATTCAGCGAATTCAATTGGTTTTTAATTGTGGTAGCGCGGTTGCTCCCCTGAAACTCAACCAACGCCTGCTCGGTCTCAGCTAATTCAGCTTCAGCGGCCGCCAATTGATTGGTAAAGAATTCTACCTGCCTGCCTCCCTGGTCATAGTACAATTCATTCACCCGCGCTAAAAACAAGCCAGCCCATTGGTTAACCAACGCCGTCGCCTGCCTGGGGTTGTGGAAACGAACGGTGAGACGAATTAAGCTGGGATCGCGCCCGGACTCTGCCTCCACGATTTTGCGCAAACCCTCTACGGCGTCTATATCCTGCAATGAGAATTCTAAAGAGGAGAGTAAGTTTTGCAACAATTGATCGCTGGTGGCAATTTCTGGATAGGCGTCAAGGGGCTGCCCGCTGAGATTTGACTCTATCGTTTCAAACCGGGGGTCAAACTGAACCAGGTCGCGGGGAGAAGTGCCTACAATGACGGCCGTTGCTTCATAAGTTGGCTTCATCACAGAACTGGCGGCAAAAGCGGTGATGGCAGCCAATAACATGCCGCCCAAAATTAATTTCCAAGATCGTATCAGCAAGGATACATATATTCTTAAATCGGTGAATTCTTCCAATTTCTCCTCCATCCATAAGGAACACAAAGTAAAGTTTTCGGAATTTCAGGGGGGAGTGCGATGAAATGGAAAGCGTAATGTCTCTCCAGTACAGCTTTTCGTTTTCGTTTTGATGCCCCCACAAATTGCTAAAGAACCACGAAGTAAACGAAAAAACGGTTTGGAACATGCCCGGGCAAATCATACAAAACTCTGATGCATGATGCAAGCGATTGAATGGCGCAGTAGAAACCGATTGCAAAGGCTTCTGAACGCGCCCTTAACTCAAATCGCCATCTGGGAAAATGCGGGGGTAAATAGCCTGTGCCCGGCGAAAAAGATCGGCAAGCGCCATGACCTTAAAAATTGGCCCATGAGGAACGACTTGTTTCCGGCCTATTGCCTTTTTCAAAGAGAGTTGGCCTGACAAAATCTGGTGCAAGGTATCGGTGGACAAAGCGATGTCAAGATCAGGTTTGTGGCTGTTGGCGCCATAGGTGATGTGATACGGCCGTTGCCGGGCATCAATATGCACCTCCGCCGCCGGATCAGAACAATTCAAGCGAATACGCATCTTCGCCTTGAGAATCGCTGCGCCAGCGGACGGGTCACTGCGCTCGATCTGGGCGAACAAGGTTTGCAAATTGGCGTAAAGTTCGTCAGCGGTGTGATAAACAGGCATGGTCACTCATCTTCGGCCGACTCCCCTGATAATTTCCCTTTCATCTGCTCCAATTGGAACTTCAGCGAATAGTCCAGCATATACCAGACTCCTTTCCAGGTGTCGGGATCGAGAAAATCTTCTTTGGTGGCGCCTTCAAAATTAGCCAATATATCTTTAGCCATGCTGGGAGCAAACCGATCCACATTTTTCTTCACAAATTGAATCAAGGTGTCGGGCTTAAACGGATCAGGCAGCGTTTCATTCATCCGCTCTCTTGCCTGCCCGGCCTGGAATTTGGCGGAGTAGCTGAGCATGTAAGCCATCCCTTTCCAGGTGTCCACATCTTTCAAATCTTCAACCGTCATCCCCTCAAAGTTTTCCAGGATGCCCAGGCCCATTTCCGGCGGCAGTTTGCCCACGCTTTCACGGAGCATGTTGACCATACGCAGCGGTGAATAAGGGGAAGTGGTCGCGTCAGGGATAGATGCTTTGAGTTGGGCGATGAGTTCGTCCAACTCGCCCACCAATCGCTGGAGTTCATCCTGGGACTCATCGGTTGGGGGCACGGCCGTCCCCGCCGCCGCCCGGTGTATATGACAATAAGCCTGCCCATCCAGCGCATAATTCTTGCATTGATTACCCGATTTGGTCGTGGCCGCACAACGAACCCTTACATCATCGCTCATCACATCTTCTCCCTTGTTCTGCTACCTATGTTGCATCTGCCCCATTATACTCAGTTTGTGTTCATAGACATCCGATTTCTAGTCGCTTGTGATGTCGGCGCGCCTAAACAAAGAGAAATCGGATGTCTAACCGGCCAACCCTATTGACAACTCATGACGCACTGTGTTATATTAAGGTCATGATGCAGTGCGTCATATTTTGACACATAATATAATTTACGCAAGCAGTTGCTTGATAGAAACCGGAGGAATCTGATGGCTGAAATTGAAATTATTAACGAAAATGAAGCGCCTCGCGCTGTTTTTGAAAACACCCGCAAACTGTTCTTAACAGGCGTGGGCGCGGTGATGATGACCCGCGACGAAGTGAGTAATCTGGCCCAAAAATTCGTCGAACAGGGCGAAACCACCGAAAAAAAGGGGCGGCAGCGTCTGGAAAAGATAGTGGATACCCGCAAGAAAAAAGTCAAAAAAGCGCGCAAACAGATTGAAACCCGATGGAATAAACGAAGCGAAGCGGTGTTGCATTGGATAAACATCCCCACCCGCTCCGAAATCAGATCGCTCAACAGCAAGATCACCCGGCTGACCAAAAAGGTAGATGAGTTAGCCAAATCGTAACGTCTCAATAAATCACGGCAAAGACCGGCCAGGTTTCCATATATAAAAATATAAAAACCTCGCCGGTCTCCCCGAATACGGTACAATGCAAAAGGGCAGGCTGATGGGTCTGCCCTTTTTAGCTTGAAACCGAAAGGAAGGATATGATGGTCGATGAGATCAAAGTGACGGAAGAAGAACCGGCCCAGGCATCCGGATCACTCTTGGGCGGACTACGCCGGGTTTTGATGGCCGGCATTGGCGCGGTGGTGGTGGCGCAGGATGAGATGGAAGCATTTGTGAACAAATTAGTAGAGCGGGGAGAAATTGCGGAGAAAGACGGCCGTGCCCTCATCAATGATTTGCGCCAGCGACGGCAGGAAAAAGCGAAAAAAGCCGAAGCCGACTTGGAAAAACGGATTGAGTCCATGATGGATCGCGTCAATCTGCCCAACAAACAAGACCTGGAAACCCTCTCCCAAAAAATCGCCGTCCTGGCAGAGAAAGTTGAAGAACTAAAAGCAAAATAAAGAGAATTCACGTTTTACGTTTTACGTTTTACGTTTTCAGGCATATAATTTTCCGGTAGCGGCACCCGAGGAGCAGCCCATGCCTGTAATCAAACGATACCCAAACCGTAAACTCTACGATACCGAATCCAAAAAATACATCACCCTCAATGGCATCGCCGATCTCATCCGGCGCGGCGTCGAAGTCCAGGTGATTGATCATACCACCGAGGAAGATTTGACGGCCGTCACCCTCACCCAAATCATCTTCGAGCAAGAAAAAAAGAAAGGGGGCTTCTTGCCCAAATCCGTCCTCACCGGCCTGGTACGCTCCGGCGGCGACACCGTCAACAGCCTGCGCCGCAGCCTCATCTCCCCGCTGGGTTTACTGCGCCATGTGGATGAAGAAATCGAGCAGCGTTTGCAAGACCTGGTAGGCCGCGGCGAATTGGCCAAGGAAGAGGCCGGGCGTCTACGCGAAAAGCTCATCTCCCACAGCCCAGCCGTCACCGACATGATACCCGGCAAAGACACGCTGGAAACCCTTCTGAGCAAAACCGGCATCCCCTCCCAGGAAGACATCCGCAAATTACACGACCAAATCGAAGAACTCACCGCCAAAGTCGAAAGCCTATCCCAATCACAGGAATCCTAAACCCCGATGATCCAGGTCACCGGAGCCACCGAGCGCGATTATCTCTTTCCGGCGGAACCGGCCACGGCGCTGGCCTATTACAACGATTTGGGCCGCATCACCGACTGCCTGCCCCACATCACGCTGAAGAAAAGGGTTGCGCCCGATCACGGCCGGGTACTGTACCAGACCCGCGAACTGGGCGCGTACGCCATCCGTATTTTTTGTGATTTGCAAACCATCGCCGATTGGGACAACCTGGCGCTGACCGTCCGCCCGGCGACGACGGCCGTTCCCGTCCCCGCCGCCGCTGGTTTGTACAGCGCTCAAGCGCATGGCCGCTTTGCCAGCGAATCCCGCTTTTACCCAAACGGCCAACAGACGCGCATCGTCTACAAATTGCAGCTTCAGGCCGAACTGCCGCCGCCGTTTAGTCTGCACATCATTCCCGGCGCCGTTCTCAACCGCATCGCCGCCAGCATCACCAACGGCCGTATTCACGAAATCGTCAACGGCTTTATCGAGCAATCCATCGCCGCCTTTCCCCAATGGCGGGAACAACAGTTAACAGTCAACAGCTAACAATCAACGGATAACTTTTGGAGGAACCCATGAAAGTTGAAGGAACTCACACATTTTCCGCTCCCCGCGACCTGGTCTGGCAGATGCTGCAAGACCCGCAAGTGCTGGCCAGCGTCCTGCCCGGCTGCGAAAAACTGAACAAAACGGGCGACAACGAATACCAGGGCGCCCTCATGATCCGGATCGGGCCGGTGCAAGGCAAATTCAATGGAACCGTCACCATGTCCGACATCAACCAGCCGGAAAGCTACAACCTCATCGTGGACGGCAAAGGCGCGCCCTGCTTCGTCAAAGGCGCCGGCGCGCTCCATCTCGCCGCTGAAAACGGTAAAACCCTTTTGACCTACGAAGGAGACGCCCAGGTCGGCGGCCGTATCGCCAGCGTCGGCCAACGGCTGCTGGACACCTCCGCCCGCGCCATCATCCGCCAA
>JAJRVV010000230.1 GCA_024277135.1 Chloroflexota bacterium
AAATAGGGTAGTTTTGACCGGGGGGCGCAGGCCGCGCCAATATGACGCAGGCTGCTGGAAACCCCAAAGCATTTACCCGTCAATAATAATAATAGCGGTACAGTCAAACCAATCATCGGCCCGGAAATGTACCACGGCCACGGCTCCAATATCCATGCTAACATAGTGCCCTGTCTCCTTAAATTTATACGTTACGAAGAATGGAAGATAACCGCGTAAATGGTTAATGTCAGCAAACCGGCTAACAAAACCAACAGAATTTGTACGAGTTGTTGTTTACGTGTCTTCACTTCCATTCTCAGCCAAAAATGTGATACAGCCGTTAACCAACCGTACCACACCAATTCACCTAAATATTACAAACATTCCCTTCCGCATCTATCATCTCATACCCGGCATGTTCCCATGCTTCCATGCCGCCAATGACATTGTATAGATGCTTAAACCCATTGCGGCGCAAGATGCTGATTGCCGTACTGGATCGTTTCCCGGTGGCGCATGTCACCGCAATACTCTGTTCCGGTAACAAGTCCAGTTTGTCAATCTGCGCCGGAATGTCCAACTGCGGCACCAAACTGGTATATGGCATAAAGTGCGCCTGCGGGATATGGCCTTCTTCCCACTCCTCTTTGTCCCGCACGTCCAGCACTTGCAGGCCGTTTTCCGACAGCCGCGTCTTCAGATCAATCACATCTATCTGCGGCACTTGTTCCACGTGACGGCCGTCTTCCACCCACGCTTCCATGCCACAATCCAGATAACCGGCCACCCGCGAATCCAGAGCAATAAAAGCCATGTTAAAGATACAGCGTTGTGCTTCTTCCGCCGTATTCGTCACCAGAATAATCGGGGCGTCGTCCGGTGTGACCCAGCCCACCCGCTGCTCAAATTCCAGACTGGACATCTGAACATTGTACGCGCCAGGGATGTGCCCACTGCCAAATTCGGCCGTAGAACGGGCATCTACTACCACATAACCTGCGCCCATCAACTCCGCTACCTCCGCCGGTGACAGCGGTTTAGCCACAGGCATCTCCTGCGTCAACGGCAGCCGGCCCTGATTTGTGGCCACAATGTTCAAAATATTGGCCGGCTTCACCGGCTGATCATCCTGCATATAAGCTGTGAATCTATCTTTATCTTTAATTAACAACGCATCATTAAAACGCCGTTCATACCCCACCGTAGTGACAGCCTTGCCACTTGTGACACGGCCTCAGGTAGACCCGGCTAGATGGCCGGGATACACCTCAACAAAGTCAGGTAAACCTAAAAAGCGGGGGATAGATACATCAAACAGAACCGGCGCGCCCTCATCACCGGCCTGCGCCAGGTCGGGCCGGGCCACGTCACCCACCAGCACAAAATCGGCCGTCAGGATAAACCAGGGTTCATCGCCGCGCGGATAATCGTACACCAGCAGATTGATCTGCTCCGGGCGATGGCCGGGCACGTGTACCACTTCCAGCCCCACACCGCCCATACGGATCAAATCACCATGCTTCACCCGCGTCGCTTCATACGTGATGTCGGCCAGTTCCGGCAGTATCAGCTCACCGCCCGCGGCCTCCGCCAGCCGCCGCGCCCCGGACACATGATCTGCATGGCTGTGAGAATCAATCACGTACCGAATCTTTGATTTTTTCTCCTTCGCCATGTCCAGATAGGGCTGAATATCCCACAACGGATCGAACACCGCGCACTCACCGGTGTTTTGACAGCCAACCATGTAGGCCGCGCAACCAGTCTCTTCTCTAATAATCGTTTCAAACCACATATTTACCTCCGAAACTCAACTAAGTAAGCGGCCAACAATAAGTCAGCTATTTAAAAGGCCGATTACTCGAAGCCCATTCGCCAATTCCGCTAACTTATTTGCGAATGGGCACTAACTATTACCAACCGTCTCCGGCTCCTGCTGCTTCTGACCGTTCCGCCCGAATGGTTTTTCGGGCAGTTTATAGGCTTCCTTTACCGGCTTGAGCGGCCGTTTTAACCAGTACGGCCGTCGCAAACCATCCGGGCTGTAATCGACCGCGCTGCGCGTCATACCCACCCATTCCCGGTAAACCGCCATAGATTTATTCGTATCCACCCAGACATCCCCGTACTTCTCACCCGCCTCAGCTTTACGCACATTCACCGCCTTTTGCAGCCAGCAGTGCGCCCCACTGATCGGGTCCGGATGTACTGCGTGCGTCAGATTTTGATGCACTCCCACATCCTGCCACCAGACACGGCTCGTATCCGGGTCAAACGTTTCCCACGCCCGTCCGCCGTGCAGAATATTCAACTTATTCTCGCTGCCATCTTCCTCCAACTGGGCCAGATTAGACATCCCCGCTCCCACGCCCGTATCTTCCTGCAAGCGCCAGCGGCCCAGATGGTGGCTCATGGCAATCACGCCCGGCTTAATCCCCTCCGTCACCCACACCTTGTCAATGAAGTAACCAATCTCCGTCTCCACGCGGAGGAGATCGCCCGTTGCCACACCCAACCGTTCCGCATCCGACGGGTGCATCCACACCGGGTTTTTGTGGCTGATTTCGTACAGCCATTTGGCGTTGGCGCTGCGCGTGTGAATGAGCGTCGGCAGACGGAAGTTGGGCAGCAGAAGCATCCCGCCCTTGTCGAACTCAATGTTGTCCGGGTGGACGTGGCTCTTGAGCGTCCAGGGGATGGTGTATTCCCGTTCCGGCCAGCCCCAGTCGTAGAGTGTCTGGCTAAAGAACTCGAATTTGCGACTGGGGGTGCCAACACCAACTTTGGGCTGGCCGTCAATCATCACGCCGACGACGCTGCCGTTTTTGTGGATACGGCCGTCTAAATCCACTTGCAGCCCCTCTTCCGGCTGTTTATCCAGCAATTCCCGCACCAGGCCAACGGCCGTTTCCTTCAACTGGAAGCCAATACTTTCCAGTTTAGCCGTTTCCTCTTCAGTCAGAGATGGCGCCTTTTCATACGGCACATAATTTTGGGCCGTCACTTCAAACGCCCCGTACTTGCGCATATAGGCCAGCGGCGTCAACCCCTCTTTAGCCGCCGCTTCCGGCAAACCGGGCACACCGTTCTCAAACTGCCAGCGATAATACTCCGCCACCGTGATGATTTCACCGGGACGGTACGGGCTTTCAAACCATTGGCGAATCCCCAGGCTGCCATCCGGGTCCATCCGCACCGACAGTTCAATCCACCACTCATTCTCCTCCCACACCTCGCCCGGATTGGCTTCGTAAGTGTAACGGACTTTTTTACCAGCCCGCTCCATGGCCACGCGGCGCACCGGCTGCCGGAAAGTAATCCACTGCCCGGCGTGCGTTTCCTGGCTGACCACGTCATGTCGCTCGCCGGCATGGCCCATCGGCAGCACATAATCGGCAAACCAGGCCGACTCGTTCCAGGTGGGCGTGAGAGCTACATGACATTTGATCTTTTCTTCGTCTTTGAGCGCCTTGAGCCAGATGAAGCCGTCCGGGTTAATCCACATCGGGTTATAGACGCGGGTAAAGTAGACGTCAATTTCACCCCGCCCCTCTTCCAGAAAATGAGGCAGCAAAAAGCTCATCTCAAAGAAAGCCAGCGGCCACTCGTGGGGAATGTGCAGTTCGTTCCAGGCACGGCCCGGCGGCGGCTTTTTGAAGACGGCCGGAACAAACTTGTTCCAACTGTTGGCCGACGTGCCGCCCCGCGTCCCCACGCTGCCGGTCAAAACGTTGAGGAAGAACAGCGTCCGGGCCACCTGCCAGCCGCCCAGATTGCCGATGGAGGCGCTGCGCCAGGTATGGGTTGCCAGACGGCCGTCACAATCAGCCACGTACTGCGCCGCCTCCCGAATCCGCTCCACCGGAACCTGCGCCTCTTCAGCCGCCCGTTCAAAAGTAAATTCAGCGTACAAATCTTTCAACAGACGGTCAAACAGATCAAAATCGCGTACTGACGCACTGCGTATTTCTTCAGCCAGGGATTCACTATTTACCGCTAACCGATTACCGGCCACCGCTTCCAGCGTTTCTTCCCAATTGACCCAACGGCGCACAAAATCCTTGTCATACAGATCATTCTGGATGAGGTAATTAGCCATCGCCAGCAAAACAGTCTGCTCGCTGCCGGGCCAGGTGGGCAGCCAGGTATCGCTCATGCTGGCCGTGTTGCTCAAGCGGGGATCAAAGGTGATAATTTTCGCCCCTTCCATTTTGGCCTCGATGATGCGCTGAGCGTGGGGATTAAAATAATGCCCCGTTTCCAGATGGCTGGAGATCAGCAAAATGGTGCGGGCATGGGCATAATCCGGGCTGGGCCGGTCAAACGCACCCCAGAAAAAGTAACCCGCCCGCGCCCCGGCGGAGCAGATGTTGGTGTGACTGTTGTGGCCGTCCACGCCCCACGCCTGGATGGCCCGGTTGGTGTAACCGTCTTCCCCGGGACGGCCCACATGGTACATGATGCCGTCCAGCCGCTTTTGCCGGCTTTCCCGCATTTTGGCGCCAATCTCATCCAGCGCCTGCTCCCAGGTGATGCGTTTCCATTTGCCGCTGCCTCGCTCGCCAACACGCTTGAGCGGGTAGAGGATGCGCTCCGGGTCGTAAATCTGGTTATGGGTGGCGGGGCCTTTGGCGCAGTTACGCCCCCGGCTGCCGGGATGGACGGGATTGCCTTCAAACTTTTTGATTTCAAAGGTTTCCTTGTCCACGTAAGCCAGCAGGCCGCAGCCGCTTTCGCAGTTGAAGCAGGTGGTGGGGACGAGGGTGTAGCGGCGGGCCACTCGTTTGGGCCACGCTTTGCCGTCCCATTCTGTCCAGTCATCCCACTTTTCCGGCGGCGGGTATTGGCTGAGACGGCCGTCTTCCTGCCGCACCTCAATCATCTGCACATTTTGCGGGTTGGCCTCACCATAAGTGGGCAGCGCTTCCCCCGCCACATTGGTCATACCGGCCATTTGGTTGTCGGCCGGCGTGTCTGCCAAAAGCATGGATGATAAAAAGTTCAGGATATTGCTTTTATTGCTCATAGTTTTGTTTACCAAATTGATTGAACTGGAAATTTAAGAATCGGTTATAATGTCTATTCATTGTGAATTGATTGACTGTTTTCGCCCTTTGGGTGATTACAACAGATTTAGGAACAAACAGATGATGTTGGTTGAAAACGATCTGTCACCTGAACTTCGAGCTAAACTGGAAACGATGTCCCGTCTTTCAGATGACGTTCTGTGGCAAATTGCCGAACTTGACCAACTAGGTAACGAGTCGCAAATATTGACTCTAAAAAAGGCGCATGCTTATGCACTATTACAAAAACGCGGTCACACATTGCCCTCTTTGGCTGATTTGAAACGTCCATCTGACCCCTAACTATTAGGAATGTCCTGTGGGGCCATCACGAAGGCATATTCGTAAGTGTACATACCCACGATGGCGGCTAAGCCGGCCAAGATGACCACTAACGGGCCACCGCCAAAGAGAACGGCCGCCAACATCAGCAGCAAGGGCACAACGTGGCCAATGGTAATGCTGCCGCCCCAGAAGTAACGCCGGTAACGGCCGTGACTAATATCATGCGCTGCCTGCGCCGCCACCTCGGTCGCGTGCGGGACGCCAAACTCACCCGCCAGCACCAGGAACAAATCCACCAGCAAAGCCACAATAAAGATAGCCGCATTCACCTGCACAAATTGCAGCGAAGGATTGACGAATGCGGCAATAATCAGCAAAGCGGCACTGCCCATCACAATCGCCTGCACAATCAGGTGGAAGGGTAACAGCGAACTTTGCCACAAATCGCGCCCCTCTGCCTGGGCAAAGAGGAAAGCGGTGTATACAGCCACACCGATTGCCAAAAAGAAACCGAGGATGAGGAGGAACGGCCGTATCACATCCACCACCGGCAGCACACCCAGATAATCCAGCGTCTCCAGCAGCCACCAGATACCGCCCACTGTGCTAAAACTAATCAGAAATATCGCCCCCCGCGTCAACCAGCTTTTCCACTGGGGCCGCAGCAGTATATAAAGGAAGCGTTCCGGTCGTTCCAGGTCGTATACCAGGAAAGCTGTCGTCAGGAGCATGAACACAACAGAAGTGAGGCCGCCGACAACGGCTGTCAAACCATCAAAAGGGAACCAGTTGAACAACCAGCCCAAAGCCAGAATCATAAATAAGCCGGCCGCCAACCCCTTCGTCACCAGATAAGCAGGTACCGGCCAATGCCAGGGGATTTTGTGTTGAGCGTTATAACCCACCTGCACCATATGTTCCGCCACCGTGCTGCCAAACTGAATCGGGCCATTGTTAGGCTGGCCCTGCGGCTGCGGCTCGCGTAATGGCGTGCCGTTGGAATGCTGCGGAACTGCGCCATTGCCGTTGGCGGCTGAGGTTTCCGCATGATGCCCATTTTCGCCACCATGCAGAGGAATCACGTCTGCCCACATGAACGTTTCCGGGGTGCGCGGCACGGCCGTGGGGTGCATCAGCACGTCATTCCCTTCAATATAAAACAGCTTGGGCGACGTGCCCTGCTCCGGCTTGCGCACCGTCACGTCCTGCCGCGCCAAAATATGGCTGATTTCACTGTTCGGGTCGTTCATGTCCCCGGCAATGATGGCATGTTCCGGGCAAACCACCACGCAGGCCGGTTCCAGACCAATATCGGTGCGGTGGGCGCAGTAATGGCATTTGGCGGCCGTATTCGTATTGGGGTCAATGTGAATGGCGTCGTAGGGGCAGGCTTGCATACACGCTTTGCAGCCGATGCACACGCTGTTGTCAAACTCCACAATGCCATCCGCCCGCTGATACATCGCCTGCGTGGGGCAAATGCGCACACAGGGAGGATTGGCGCAGTGATTGCAGCGCGTCACCTGAAAATGGCGACGGGTATCGGGGTATGCGCCTGTTTCCACGTATTTGACCCAGGTGCGGTAAACGCCCAAGGGCACTTCATTCTCGCTCTTGCAAGCGGTGGAACAGGCGTGACAACCAATACATTTGCGGTTATCTATGACAAAGCCGTAATTTTTGGGCTTTGTACTAACTGATACAGGGGCGTCTATGGTCATATCTCCTTCCTGTTTCAGAAGTTCAACTTCTCAGAGAAGTTGAACTTCTTGGGTGAGTTACTCAATTACCTCTTCCAAAGGCATACTGGAAACGGCCGTTTCCTCCCCACGTCTGAAGAAAAAATAGAAACGGCCGTCCTCGTCATACACTTCCAACAATTGATGACCGCTCTGGCGGGACCAGGCAGTCATGTTGGAAGGTGAATTCAAATCGGTGGTGATAACCTGGAGAATTTGCTCGCATTCCAACGAACGTAATGCTTTCATCGTAGCGACAACAAGATGGGGGCAGCGCAAACCGCTGAGGTCAATCGTCTTATGCGGGGTTGGCGTTGATAGCTGCACACAGCCTCCACAAACAGTTGATAACATTCTAAAGACAATCTTGCTGTACCGGGCGATTGTAACAGAGAATGGGAAATACGGCCGTCCCCATTCCTAACGATTTCCTTGTCCCTATTTTTAGGGACAAAAACTTATTCCACTATAACCACATCCAAAAAGAACAGCCTTGCGCGATAATGCGCACTATTTGCGCGTTTCTGCAAGTTTTTGACTGTTTTCTATTGACTTTAGGCTATACATCCCCTATACTAAGGTCATACGGAGCGCAATCCATCACAAACACGCAGAGTAGCATATTTGAGGAACCGCATGTTGAAATCAGCCAGACAGTCACAAATCCGGGAATTGATCGATAACAACGGTCAAGTCACAGTAGCCGAACTCAACGATTTGCTCAACGTCAGCGAAGCCACCATTCGCCGCGATCTGGAAGAAATGGCCGGGATGGGCTGGGTGCGGCGCACCCATGGCGGCGCAGTCCGGGCAGAACGGGCCACAAAAGAACCGCCCGTCTTGCAACGCCAGGGGGAACAGGCTGCCGCCAAGCAGCGCATCGGCCGTTTGGCGGCCACTTTTGTCCAGAAAGATCAGACCCTCTTTCTGGGCAGCGGCACCACCGTTCACGAAATCGCCCGTAACCTGCACGACATCCCCAACCTGACCGTCATCACCAACTCCCTCAACGTCATCAACGAACTGGCGGAACGGGACAACATTTCTCTGATCGTTATCGGCGGCATGTTTCGCCAGAGTGAGCTTTCCATGGTAGGCCACATCGCCGAGCAAGCTATCCGCGAGTTCCGCGCCGATCACGTCTTCATGGGCATTCGCGGCCTGGACCCCCAGCACGGCCTGACCAGTGATTTTCTGCCGGAAGCAATGACGGATCGGGCCATTCTGGAGATTGCCCCCCATCGTGTCATTGTGGCCGACCACAGCAAACTTTGCCGGGTGAGTACGGTTTATCTGGCGCCGGTTACGGCCGTAAACACCCTCATCACCGACAACGACGCCCCGGAGCCAATAATCAACGAACTACGCGAAATGGGCCTGGATGTACGGTTGGCCTAGTCCCTGTAGCCCGATTTTGTAAATCGGGCGGCGATTTGCAAAATCGCCCCACATTTTGGAGATTGAAGGTTGGAGCTTAAAGATTTTCGCCCGCAGCCCAAATTGGTGACAAAAGAAACAGTGGTCACACGGCCGCGTTTCCCCGTCATTGACGCTCACAATCACCTGGGCGAATTTGGCGGCGGCTGGGATACACAGTCGCCCGCGGCCCTGGCGGAATTGCTGGACATGGCACACGTCACCCATTACGTCGATCTGGACGGCGGCTGGGGCGAGGCCATCTTGCAGCAGCGGCTGGACAGCTTCAAACAAGCCCTGCCTGACCGCTATTTGGTCTTTGGCGGTGTCAATTGGGCGGCTTGGCCGAAACAAGGCGATCAGTTTGGTGAATGGGCCGCTGCTCGCTTCCGTGAGCAAGTGAGATGGGGCGCGGACGGCTTAAAAATCTGGAAACCATTTGGCTTGAGTGTGCGGGATGAAAACGGCCGTCTCGTCCCCATAGATGATGAAAGATTAGCCCCGCTCTGGGAAACGGTCGCTGAACTGCACAAACCGGTCATGATCCACGTCGCCGACCCGGTGGCCTTCTTTGACCCCCTTACCCCACAAAACGAACGCTGGGAAGAACTACACGCCCATCCCGACTGGCAGTTTCCCAGCCCGCCCTACCCTGCCTTCAGGGAGATTATGGCCCAACTGGAAAATCTGGTGACGCGCCATCCCCGTACCATTTTCATCGGGGCGCACGTGGGCTGCTACGCGGAAAACCTGGGCTGGGTGGGCCGCCTGCTGGACAAATGCTCCAACTTTTACGTAGACATCAGCGCCCGCCTGGGGGAATTGGGCCGTCAACCCTACACCGCCCGCCGCTTCTGCCTGAAATACGCTGACCGCATCCTTTTCGGCACAGACGCTGGGCCATCGCTGCCCGCCTACCACGTCTACTACCGCTTCCTGGAAACAGATGACGAATATTTCAATTACGATCTATCCGACCCGCCCACGCAAGGCCGCTGGCGCATCTACGGCCTCTTTTTGCCGGATGATGTGCTGGAAAAAATTTACTCGTTAAATGCCCGGCGACTCCTGGGCATCAACAGATGACTTTCAAGGGTTAACGATGAACGGACAACACACCTACTCAGAAATCACCACCCAACCAGACGCCTGGCAAGATGCACTAGCTGCTTTTGCCCATTTAGAAGGGGAATTGCGGCGGCAGTGGACGGCCGTATCCCCCCAACAACTCATCTTCATCGGCTGCGGCTCCACTCATTACCTCTCCCAAACGGCCGCCGCCCTTTTTCAAGCCCTCACTGGTATTCCCGCCCGCGCTTATCCGGCCTCAGAACTAATCTTGTTCCCGGAACGCACCTTGCAGGACGCCGCAGACAGCTTACTGGTCGCCATTTCCCGCTCCGGCACGACGACGGAGACGTTGACGGCCGTCAACCAATTCCAGCAGCGGGGGGGCACGGCCGTCTGGACCATCACCTGCTACCCGGATAGCCCCCTGGCCCAACTATCCGATCTGGTGCTGCCCGCCGCAGCCGCCCAGGAAGAGAGCGTAGCCCAAACCCGTTCCTTTGCCAGTATGCTGCTGCTGACCCAGGCAATGGCCGCCTCACTCGCCGGATACGACATCACCCCACTACTACACGCCCTGCCGGACATAGGCCGCGATTTAATTGCCCAAGCCGAACCGCTCATGGCCGAATTAGGCCGGGACACCAGCCTGGAACGGCTCTATTTTCTCGGTTCCGGCGCGCAATTTGGCATCGCCAATGAAGCGATGCTCAAGATGACGGAAATGTCCCTCACCCCCAGCCAGGCATTCCACTTTATGGAATTTCGCCACGGCCCCATGTCTATGGGCACAGGAAAATCGCTCATCGCCGGGCTGCTGTCGCCCACAGCGTTTACCTGGGAACATCAAGTCCTGCTGGAAATGGCCGAGATGGGGGCGCACACACTGGCGTTGAATCCAACGACGGCCGTCAGCGACACCGAATTCCACATCAATCTCCCCCCCGATTTACCCGACTGGGCTTACCCCATTCTTTACCTGCCACCCCTGCAACTGTTGGCTTACCATCGCTCTTTAGCCAAAGGCTTAGACCCGGATAACCCGCGTAATTTAACGGCCGTTGTCTATTTGGATACGGCCGTTTTTTAATAATTCGGAGATATGTGACGCACACACAAGAAGTTCAACTTCTTCGAGAAGTTGAACTTCTAATAGATACTCACTAATCTCCCCATAAAAATTTCGGAGGATTAGAATAATGAAGAACAAATGGTTACTTTTATTGAGCAGTTTGCTGATATTAGCCCTATTCCTGGCAGCTTGCGGCGGCAGTTCTGATTCCGGCGGCGATACGGCCGATACCGGATCAACCGACAGCGAAAGCACAGGCGGCGGTGAAGCGGATACCAGTGGCGAAGCTGTGACTGTCCGCATCTGGACCCATCAAAACAACGCCTTCAACGACGGATTGCAGGAAATAGCCGATGCCTACATGGCCGAAAATCCCAACGTCACTATCGAATTTGAGACCTTCGATTACGATACCTACATCCAAACCCTGCAAACCGCCCTGCCCGCCGGAACTGAAGCCGACATCTTGCAAATGTTCGGTACCTGGACATGCAGCTACGCTGACAATCTGGCGCCTACTCCCGAAGATGTAATCAGTCTGGACGAAGCAGAAAACGTCTTCTTCCCCGCCCCGCTCCAGGGCTACGTCTGTGACAACACCCTGTACGGCCTGCCCGAAGAGTTCAACATCGAATACGGGGCCGCTATGGTCAACACAGCCATCGCCGAAGAAGCCGGGATAAGTGACATCACGGCCGGATGGGATAGCTGGGATGACTTCATCGCCGACGCCAAAGCCGTGACTGGCGAACAGGACGGCGTCATCACCCGTGCCGGTTATAACTACACCTCCGGCGACTCCCTCGGTTTCACCTTCCTCTCGCTCATCAAGCAGTTGGGCGGCGATTACATGAATGAAGACGGTACCGCTTTCACCCTCAACACCCCCGAAGGCCAGGAAGCGCTGGCTCTGATGAAACGGATGACGGATGAAGGGATCATCGATCCGGTGCTGTTCAACGACGAATCCAACTGGGTCGGTGATTGTATGTTTGAAGAAGCGTGCGCCATGGGTCTGGTCGGCCCCTGGGCGATTGCTGAATATGCCGGCGATTTCCCCGAAGTGGCAGACGTGGTGACTTACGTACCGCTGCCCGCCGCCGGTGATGAACCCACGTTCGTCGCCGATTCCGGCTGGGGACTGACGGTTTCCAAAAACAGCAAGGTGCAAGACGCAGCCTGGGACTTCATCAAATTCGCGGCCCTGAATGAAGAGAATGCTTTAAACTGGAATATCGGTTCCGGCACGCTGCCCGCCCTCAAAGCCAATACGGAAGGGGCGGCCAAAGATAAATTAGTAAGCGAGTTCCCCTACTTTGGCCCTTTCCTGGAAGTATTGCTTTACGGCGAATACATGGGGTCTTTGCCTGACCGCGATCTGCTCTGGTATGACATCATGTATCCCCACATCCTGAATGTGCTGCAAGGTGTAGAATCTGAGGCAGACGCCTTGAGCGGGATGGAACAGGAAGCGAATGATAGTTTTCAGTAAATGATAGTTTTCAGTGTTCAGTAATCAGTGTTCAGAGGCGATCTAATTGCACACTGAAAACTGAACACTGTCCAGGTATTCCTATGGCTTCTCAAACGACAACGATCACGCCGGAACGGGGCAAATCCTTTTGGCAGCGTATCCGGCATCCAGGCCACGGCCGTGACGGTTCCAAACGCATCTTTATCCTCAGCGCCGTGACGCCGATGGTGTTATACATGGCCTTCTGGACGCTGCTACCCATCCTTTGGGCGCTGGCCCTGGCCTTCTTTGAATACAGCGCCCGGCGCGAAGGCGGCCCCATTCTGGGGCTGGGCGGCGAAAACCCTTTTGTGGGTCTGAAGCATTTCCGCAACATGCTCGATTTCAGCGAAGACGCCACCCTGGAAGTACGCCAGTTTCACACCAGCGTCAAGACCACCTTGATGTTCGCCTTTATCATCGTTCCCCTCAACCTGGCCATCACCCTGCCCCTGGCCGCCATGATTGAGTCCGTCGGCCGCGCCTTCAAAATTGGTTTCCGCACCATTTACTTTTTGCCCATCGTCACCTCATCGGTCGGCGTGGCTATCATGTGGGGCTACATTCTGCACCCGCAGCGCGGCTTCTTGAACGGCGCATTAACGGTGATCAACGGAAAGTTGACGGTGATTAACTGGACGGGAGACTCATCGCTGACAATTGGCATTATTCCAGTGGCTTTGCTGGCTGTCATTATTGCTTATTTGTGGCAGGATATTGGCTACAATTTGCTGATTTTTATTGCCGCGCTCCAAGCCATCCCGGAGAGTATTAAGGATGCGGCGATAATTGATGGGGCCAACGGCCGTCAAATGTTCTTCCACATCACCCTGCCCCTGCTCAAACCCACCATCTTCCTGGCTTCCGTCCTGACCATGATTTCCGCCTTCCAGGTGTTCGACATTATCCAGGTAATGACCAACGGCGGCCCCAATGAACAAACGCGGGTGATGGTAATTGATATTTACAACAACGCTTTCCGCTTCCAACGCATGGGCTGGGCAGCGGCCGTTTCCGTGGTACTTTTTGTCATCGTCCTCATTATCTCGCTGGCGCAAAACCGCCTGTTGAGAACTGAGTGGGAGTATTAACCATGCAGCTGAGTGTGAAACGGCCGTCCCGCAAAACCAAATTCAAGACGGGCAGGATTGTCATCTATCTCCTCCTGATCCTCGGCAGCCTGATTGCCATGCTGCCCTTCGTCTGGATGATTCTGGCCTCCTTCAAAACCGGCGCCGAACTCCGGCAAATCCCCCCCACCTTCTTCCCCCAGGAATGGACGCTGGATAATTATCGCACCATCCTCAACGATGAAGACCTGCCTTTGCTCACCTTCTACGGCAACTCCCTGTTCATTGCCATCATGAATACGGCGCTGGTCTTGTTCACCAGTTCCCTGTTTGGTTTTATTTTTGCCAAATATCGCTTCAAAGGGAAAAATGCTATCTTCTGGTTCATCCTGGCCACGATGATGATTCCTTTTCAGGTGTTGATGATTCCCGGCTACCTGATTTTGGTCAAGTTGGGCTTGCTCAACAGTTTGTGGGGCCTGATTGTTGGCTCAGCCATTGACGCCTTTGGCATTTTCCTGATTACCCAATTCGCCAAATCGATCCCGGAAGAGATGCTGGATGCGGCCCGTGTAGACGGCGCGTCGGAATGGCGCATTTATTGGAAGATTGTCCTGCCGCAGCTTGGCCCGGCGCTGGCTACGCTGGGAATGCTTACCTTCATGTTCAACTGGAATGCTTACTTGTGGCCCCTGATTGTGTTGACGGAGCAGAAGAAACGAACCCTGCCTATCATCCTGAACTGGTATTCCACCCAGCATTCCAACCAGATTCACCTGACAATGGCCGCCTCGGTGCTGGTAGTGATTCCCATTCTAATCGTCTTCCTGTTTATGCAGCGCTGGATTGTGAAAGGCATTACACTGACGGGGATTAAGTAATACACCCTGGCTGGATGCCGAAATTCATTTCGGCCGTAACACAACCGTGATAAATCCCGGCATCCGTCTGGTTTCAGAGAAAAACAGGAGCTATGAACGAAATCCACGTCATTGAACACCCAGGCCGTCCCACGCATTGGTTTGTTGACGATACCTATTACTTTCTTACTGCGTCAACTAACTATTCACGGCCGTTTCTCGACACAGATGAAAACAAAACCATCGTCCGCGACTTAATTTGGTCGCTGGCGGAGGAACTGGGATTAACGATTGAAGCATGGGTGATTTTAGACAATCATTATCATTTGCTGTTTCACCTGCTAAAAGGGTGGGATTTGCAAACTTTTGTGCGACGGTTACACGGGGGAACGGCCGTTAAACTCAACCAGCTCGCCTGCACACCCGGCCGAAAAATCTGGCACAACTACTGGGATCGCTGTATCCGCAGCGAGCGTGACTATTGGACCCGGTTCAACTATATCCATTACAATCCTATCAAACATGGCTACGTCACCAAAATGAGCGGCTATCCTTTTTCCAGCATTCATCATTATGAACAAACAGCCGGGATTGATTGGTTAGCCGATGTTTGGCGCGCCTATCCCTGTAAACTGGTAACGTATGATGACGACCTTTTCTAAAAAAACACTTACCGGATTGCCGGATGCCGAAATTCATTTCGGCAGTAACGTAGCCGTGATAAATCCCGGCATCCGACCCAAATCATTGCAGTTAGAGTCAAATCAGGCGCCAAAATTATGAAACGCATCTTTCTTATTCTAATACCGCTGCTAACAGTGTTGGCTGCATGCAAAGAGGGAGAAATCATTCCTGCACCCATCATCTCCCCACAAACTGATACAGACTGGACGGCCGTAAACGACTTCCTCTACCAATTACAACGGCCCGACCCTAAACGCATCGGCAAAACCGCCTTCGATCTGGCCGTCGTCAGCATTGGCGCTGCCGGGAATTCACCAGAGACCATCCCGGCGCTCAAAGAAAGCGAGGGGGGAGACAAGCTCATTTTGGCCTACATGAGCATTGGCCAGGCAGAAACCTACCGCGAATACTGGCAGCCGGAATGGGCCGATAATCCTCCCGGCTGGCTGGACGAACCGGACGAAACGTGGGCCGACGATTACTGGGTGCGCTACTGGGACCCGGAATGGCAGGAAATTATCTACGGCTCACCGGACAGCTACCTGGATCGCATCATCGAGTTAGGCTTTGATGGCGTATACCTGGATCGGGTAGACGCTTACCAATATTATGAAGAGAAAGAAGACCGGGAAACGGCCGCGCAGGAAATGGTAGATTTCATCATGGCGTTCACCGCCTACGCCCGCGAGAAAAAACCGGGCTTCGGCGTCTTCCCCCAAAACGCCGAAGAACTGGGCGTCATGTTCCCCGACTACCTGGAGATGATGACCGGAACCGGCATCGAAGACCTCTATTACGGCTATCCCCGCGACCACGAACCCAGTCCGCCGGAATGGACGGCCACGCGGGAAGCCATTCTGGATCAATGGGTAGAAGCTGGTAAACTCGTCCTCATCATAGATTACACCGCCAAACCGGAGCAAATCGCCGATGCTTACCAACGCGCCCTGGCCCACGGCTACGTCGAGTACGTCACCGACCGTTCCCTGGGGCGGCTGCGCATCAACAAAGGCTTCGAACCGGACAAATCACCCGAAGAATACGACTTTTCCGCTCTGGAGGAGAGCCAGTAACCGGCAAACTGATCACCGTTTACCGTTCACCGACTACCAAGCAACATGACCATTGCCAAAACTTTTTACTTTATCTTTTTCGCTGCGGCGGCCAGTTTGATGCCGTTTTTGGCGCTTTACTATCAGGGATTAGGCTTATCGGGCCGGGAGATTGGCCTGCTGACCGGAATCGTCCCCTTGGCGACGTTGATCAGTGCGGCGGTGTGGGGCGCTATTGCCGACGCGACCCATAAGCATCATTTGCTTCTTCTGGCGGCTATTATTGGCACGGCCGTAAGCGTCTACCTCATGCTGGAAGCCAACACCTTCATTCTGCTCATCCCCGTCGTCACCCTCTACGCTTTCTTCCTCGCGCCCATCATCCCCCTGGTAGACAATTCCGTTTTGGCCGCTTTGGGAGCGCGGAAAGATGAATACGGCCGTCAACGAGTCTGGGGGTCCTACGGCTGGGGTATTGCCGGCGCTATCATTGGCTTTGCCATCCAGCGCACCGGACTGGATTTGGTCTTTTACGTCTACCTCGGCCTCTTCTTCATCCTCTTCTTCGTCGCCCACCGCCTGCCCATGACCGAAGAACCGATCAGCGAACCATTCTGGCGCGGCCTGCGCACCCTGATCGCCAACCGGCATTGGCTGCTCTTTTTGGGCATCTCCCTCATCGCCGGAATGAGTCTGGGCATCATGCTCAACTACCTCTTTCTCCTCCTGGAAGCCATGGGGGCCAGCCGCACCATCATGGGCCTCACCCTCACCTTTGCCACTATCAGCGAAATCCCCATCTTCCTCTACTCCGCCAAACTGCTCAAGCGCTGGGACGCCCAATTTCTCCTGGCCGTCGCCATGACCGCCATGGTCATCCGCGCCTTCGCCTACGCCGGGATGACCGCTCCCTGGCAAGCTCTCCTCATCAGCCTGCTGCACGGCCTCAGCTTCGGCCTGATGTGGATTGCCGGGGTGGCCTACGCCGACAAAAGCGCCCCGGCCGGATTGGGCGCTACGGCGCAAGGCGTCTTCAACAGCACCGTCTCCGGGTTGGGGTGGGCTTCAGGCGCCTTTATTGGCGGGTTTCTGCTCCAGAAGTTTGGCGTGACCGCTCCCTTCCAGTGGGCGGCCTGGAGTTCTCTCCTGGCCCTCATCGTTTTCACCTGGACATATCGCAAATCCTTCATACGCCAATTAAAAACGGTACACATCACATGAAAAACAAATCGCTTTGGCGAAGTGTACAACTAGGTGGGAGTGTTTTGCTCTTGTTGAGTATGGCTTTAAGCTGCCAGACAACCATTCAGGCCGACAACGCTACTTACTACGTAGCCATTAACGGCCGTGACACCAATCCCGGCACAGAAGCCGCTCCCTGGCGCACCGTTCAGCACGCCGCCGATACAGTCGGGCCGGGAGATACGGTGTTGGTGCGCGGCGGCGTCTACGAAGAGGCGGTCACGATCAATGTATCCGGCTCCGCGGGCAGCGTCATCACCTTCCAGAGCTATCCTGGAGAAACGGCCGTACTCGACGGAACCAATCTCACCGTCCCTGCCGCCGACAATGGCCTCTTCCTCATAGACAGCCAAAGCTACGTTACCATCAGCGGCTTTGAACTGCGCCATTACCGCACCACCAATGCCAACCGCGTGCCCGTCGGTATTTACGTCACCGGCAGCGCCCATCACATCCAACTGCGCCACAACCACATCCACCACATCGAAACCAACGCCGGGCCGGATGGCAACGCCCACGGCATCGCCGTCTACGGCAGCCAGGCCCCTGCCTCCATCCACGACGTTCTCATTGACGGCAACGAACTGCACGACCTCAAACTGGGCAACAGCGAATCGTTAGTCCTCAACGGCAACGTCGAGCAATTCACCGTCAGCCACAACCTGGTACACGACAACGACAACATCGGCATTGACCTGATTGGGTACGAAGGCGTGGCCCCCGACCCCGCCTACGACCGGGCGCGGGACGGCGTCATCCGGCAAAATACCGTCTACAACATTGATTCCGGCAGCAATCCGGCCTACTTTGGCGAACAAAGCGCCGATGGCATCTACGTGGACGGCGGCACGCGCCTGGTGATTGAAGGCAACCGGGTGTATCAATGCAACATCGGTGTGGAGATTGCCAGCGAACACGGCGGGCGGGACACCAGCTACGTCACCGTGCGCAACAATCTCATCTACCACAATCACATCGTCGGCATCGCCATGGGCGGCTACGACCGGCAGTGCGGCAGTTCGCATCACAACGCCATTCTCAACAACACGCTATACCAAAATGACGCCAACCATGACGGCAGCGGCGAAATCATGCTCCAGTTCGACACGGCTGATAACGTCATCAAAAACAACCTCATCGTCGCCAATGATCAGAGCCTGTTCATCAGCAATCCCTACACAGAAAACAGCCGGAATGTAGTGGATTACAACCTGTACTTCAGCCCACTCGGCCCGGATGACAGCGAATGGCAATGGAAAAATGTCGCCTACCAGGGCTTTGCCGCCTATCGCAATGCCACCGGCAATGATGCCCATTCTCTTTTTGTCAACCCGCAATTTGTAGATGAGGCGACGTTGGATTTCCATCTGCAAGCTGGATCAACGGCCGTTGACGCCGGAGACAACACCACCGACAGCGGCGATGTAGATTTTGACGGCAATCCCCGCAGCCAAAATGGCGCAATTGATATGGGAGCGCTGGAATATACGGCCGTCACCCTGAACAATTTCGTTTACCTGGCCATGATCGTCACAGAATAGTCGGGAAACAGGCCAACATGATTTCTTTACCTTACCGGATTCTGCTTATTTTGTTCATCATCCTGACCGCCTGCGGCCAATCAGCCACGCCGCTTGCCAGCCAAACGGCCGTCCCTACCCCAATCCCTATCAGCCAGCCTCCTCTCTCCACGCCCACGCTCCCACCTCTCACTTCCCCATCCCCGCACCCCCTCACCCCCATCTGGCAGCGCGCCAACCCCGGCGGCGGCGGGGCGTTTACGGCCGTTGGCGCCGGCCCCAGCGGCATCATTCTCGTCGCCAGCGACCTCAGCGGTGCGTACCGTTCCCTGGACGGCGGGCAAACGTGGGACGTGATTGGTTCGTATCGCGGTTTGACCAGCACCCACGTCGTTGCCGTCGGCTTCGACCCGGTTGATCCAGCCGTTCTCTTCCTGGGCACAGAGGAAGGTATCTTCCGCAGCGGGGACGGCGGCGACAGCTTTACGCAGGTTTTGGGGGATGGGTATGTTACGGCCGTAGCCGTCTCTCCCGCCAATCCGCAAATCGTCTACGCCGCCTGGCACTCCGCTTATAACGTGAGCAACGGCCGTATCTACCGCAGTGCCGACAACGGCCAAACCTGGCAGCCCGTCGGCGATCTGCCCGGCGGCCTGCACCTCCTCAAACTGCAACTGTCCCCTGCCGACCCGGACGCGCTCTACCTGCTCGCCGGCGAAGGCCGCTTCACCTGCGGCCCGGCTGCCGCTTACCGCAGCGCCGACGGCGGGGCAACCTGGACGCAGATTGGCGGCGGCCTGGGGCAGATTATGGATTTGGCCCTGGACGAAACCGCCCCCAACACCCTCTTCCTGACCACCTACGGCGACGTGTGGGACCCTGGCTACACCTGCATCGGCGACGACCCCGACGGCGG
>JAJRVV010000231.1 GCA_024277135.1 Chloroflexota bacterium
CTGTTTTGGGGATGGCCCTGGTTTAGCCGTCGTTCTTATTGGTGGGGATTGGGCATTACCGCCCTGACCATCCTATCCCCGATGGCGATTGGGTTAACCCGCCGAGTCATGTCTGAACCGGTCTTCATTTCCGTCTGTCTGACAGCTATTTTACTGACAGAGCAAGCGGTACACGGCCGTCGCCGGTGGTGGTGGTGGCCGGCCATCAGTCTGACCTTGATTCTCGTCATATTTACCCGAACGATTGGCGTGGTACTCTTTTTGAGCATCATTCTCTGCCTGGTGGCGGTCAAGGGGCGGGCCATATGGCGAGACCTGGCTTTGATCCTGGCGCAAATGGGGCTTATTCTGACGCTCATTGTGGCGGTCACGCCAGTCCAGATCGCAAATTTACTGCCGGGACAGTATGTCCGCGAGTACCGGGTTTTTTATGTAAACGAGCAGGCAGAAGAGGCGGAAACTTTGCGGCGAGCCAACATTGAAGCACCGCTCACTCGTTTTATCTATGAAAACACCAGCCTGGGCGAGCTGCCGGCATCGGGATATTTGCTGCGTTTGATGATTACCGGTGAACTTCATATCGAACTGCATGTCCGTGATCTGCTGATCCCGTTGGGGGGTGGCGCCGCCGAACAGGCCGTAGCCAATCGGGTGGGGGTTCCTTTTTTGCCGCCGCTTATCGGCGCCAGCATATTCGGGCTGGTGATCCTGGGCTTTTTAAGGCGGTGGAAAAACGAGGGGCTGTCGGTATTTCTCTTGTTTGGCATGGCCTATCTGGGAGCGATGTTCATCTGGCTTTGGCGGGATACGCGCCTGCTGTTCCCTATTTTGCCCCAACTGTATCTCGCATTATTTTCAGGAGTTGAAGGGGTTCTGCTGTTTCTACTCCCTAAGAAATTGGGGTTCCAAAAAACACGGCCGTACCGTCATACTGTCCTGATCAGTATCACGGCCGTCATCCTCCTAATGGCTGTTTATGACAATTTTAGAATCCAGGACACCACGTTTTACGTGGGAGATTTAAGCGAGCGGACAGCCTGGATAAGAAAAAATACGCCGGAAACGGCCGTGCTGCTTAGCGAATCTCCCGAAATTGACTACCTTTACGGCCAACGCAAAGTGGTGGATCAGCCACGTCCGCCGTTCACCGCCGCCGAAATGGATGCCTACATGCACGCCTACGGCGTTAATTATGTCCTTATCGGCCCCGAAGTTCGCTGGTATGATGCCGGCTACCGTCGCGGCCTCAGTGACCTCTCTGAGTACCTGCTTCCACTCATGACCGACCTGAAAAATCAGGGGCACGTCAATATGATTTATGATGATGCCACCGGTGTTGTCAAAGTTTTCACTGCCATCCAGTCCGCCGATCATCAAATGCTCAACTGATGTAACTGCTTAGACCTGCAAGATTTCCGCCAGAGAGACGCCTATTCAATCATGCGCCAAAATCTAGCAGGTCTCTTATCAACCCATGAACGCGACACCCCCAGACATATCTGTTGTCATTGGCTCACAAAATACACGGCAAAGTGTGGCTCCTTGCTTACAAAGCCTCCTGGCCCAATCGGAGAAGCTGAACGTTGAAATCATTGTGGCCGACGCCTCTACAGATGGCTCGGCCGATCTCATCGCCGGCGAATTTCCCCAGGTCAAGCTGATTCGGAATGCTCCCGATGCCCTCGTGCCCCATCTGTGGCAGCAAGGCATTGACGCCGCCCAAGCCCCCATCATCGCCATCACCATTGCCCAATGTATCCCCGCTCCGGACTGGTTGGCGCAAATTTTGGCCGCTCTCCGGAACGGCGCTGCCGCCGTTGGCGGCCCATTGTCCGGCCCCGAAGGAGACCATGAGGGCGGCCCTCATGGTGGCAGCAATCTGGACTGGGCTTTATATTTTTCCCGGTACAGCAATTGGATGCCCCCAGGAACGGCCGGCCCCATTCACGATCTGGCCGGTGATAATGCCGCTTACAAACGGGCTGCTTTAGACCTTTGTCAGGCGGAAATGCAGGGTGGGTTCTGGGAGACGTTAGTACACGCTCGTTTGCTGGCTGAGGGCGAACAATTGCTCTGGTCTCCGTACATGGTGGTGACTTTTGGCCCGGCTGACACATTAGCGGCGACGATGAAAGTACGTCTGCGTCACGGCCGTCATTATGGCTCCACCCGGTCTGGCAACACCTGGTTTAACCGCTTGCTTCGAGTTGCTGCCTCGCCTCTGCTCGTCCCCTTGCTTTTGACCCGCATATTCCGCCGCGTGCGCCAACGGCGTCCTGATTGGATGCCCTATTTCTGGCGGGCGCTGCCAGCCCTGCTGCTCATTTTGATCTCCTGGTCAATCGGCGAAATGAGTGGGTACGCCTGGCCGCAAACACCGAGAATGCGGGGAGAGTGAGTAAGCATTGAATGGAAACCCGGCGCCTGAGAAGTTTCAACTATCGGTCGTGATCGCCTCGATTAACGGCCGTCCCTACATTGACGCCTGTCTCGAAGCCTTGGCCTGTCAAGAAGGCCGCGTCAACGCCGAACTCATTCTGGCCGACTGCGTGGGACATAGCGTGACCGACTTTATCAGCGGCACTTACCCCAATGTGCGCCTGATCGCCTTTCACGAACCTAAAAGCGTCCCGGAACTGCGCGCGGCGGGCATACAGGCAGCCAGGGGCGAAATCATCGCCCTCACGGAAGACCACTGCATTCCCACCGGCAACTGGTATCAATCGTTGACAGCGGCCCACACCGACCGCCCAGAACCGGCTATCGGTGGCGCAGTGGACAACGCCGCCACCGGCCGCATCATAGATTGGGCCGTCTATTTTTGTGAATACAGCAATTTCATCAGTAACGTGCCGCATGGGGTCGTCCATGATTTGCCCGGTCCCAATGTCTCCTACAAGCGGGCGGCGCTGGATGGGATGGGCGACCTGATTAACCAGGGCTACTATGAAGGGTTTTTGCACCAACGACTGGAAGCGGAAGGATACAAACTTTGGTCTGACCCGTCGGTGAAGGTATGGCACAAGAAACATTTCACCATACGCAGCTTTATGGATGAACGGTTTCATTACGGCCGTTGGTACGCCGGCACGCGCAACGAATCCATTAGCCTCTGGAAAAGGTTGTTCTACCTCACCTTCTCCCCCCTGCTGCCGCCGCTGATTCTGTGGCGGCTGGCCCGCCGGGTACACAGCCGACAGCGGCATTTTGGCGAATTTATCAAATCACTACCCATCCTTTTCTTGTTTCTAATGGCCTGGGCCGCCGGTGAATCAATAGGTTGCGCCGCCGGGCCTGGCGACAGTATTTTACATTTGAGGTAACAGGTAAGTTTGCACACCTGCGCACCTGATTGAGGAATGATGCGAATCGGAATTGACGCCACAAACTGGTCTAATCCACGCGGGTACGGCCGTTACGCCCGCGGCGTACTCACGGCGCTGCTGGCCCAACCTGACCGTCATCAATTCACCCTGTTTGTGGATAACCACACCTATGCTCAAAAAACCTGGCCCCTGCCGGCCGGCGCCGAAATCATCGTGATCAACACCGGCGCCGCCCCCACTGAGGCCGCCTCCGCCTCCGGCCGGCGATCATTGGCGGATATGTGGGCCATGGCCGCCGCCGTCAGCCGCGCCCAACTTGACGTCGTTTACTTTCCCAGCATCTACACTTACTTTCCCATCCGCACTCAGGCCCAAATCCTGGTAGGCATTCACGACATCATCGCCGAAAATTACCCGGAGCTTGTTTTTACCGACCGCAAACAACGGTTCTTCTGGAACTTGAAAAGCTGGCTGGCCCGCCGCCAGGCCGACTATATCGTCACCGTCTCCGATCACGCTCAGGCCGGAATTGTACGCCATTTCCGCTGGCCACAGGAGCGTGCCTGGGTTGTAGGCGAAGCGCCCGACCCCATCTTTCGCCCTATGGACGACCCCTCTGCCATCCATGACGTATTGGTCGCTCACAACCTGACGGCCATCCCCCGCTACCTCATCTGTTTGGGCGGTCTCAACCCGCACAAAAACCTGACCATGCTGTTTGAGGTCTTGGCGGAGATGAGGCAGGAGGCTAATTTCGCCGATTTACACCTGGTTCTGGTGGGGCCGGCCGAAAGCGACAGTTTTACCCCTGGGGCCGGTAAAGCCCGCTCCGCCATTGTCAATTTGCACTTGGATGGCGCCGTTCATCTGACCGGTTTCATCCCCGACGAAGACGTGGTTTGTTTGTTGAACGAGGCGCAGGCGCTGGTCATGCCATCTTTCGACGAAGGGTACGGTCTAGGATCGGTCGAGGCGGCCGCCTGTGGCACGCCTGTTATCGCCACCACCAGCAGCCCGCTGCCCCGCTTGCTATCCGGCGGCGGCTATTTTATTGACCCGCACCAACCGGCCGAGTTGAAAGAGGCGCTGCGCCGGTTGCTGAGCGACGAGGCGCAACAGCGGCAAATGGGGCAAATCGCCCTGGCCCGCGCCCGCGAACTCACCTGGACCCGAGCCGCCGACCAATTCCGCGAACTTTTGGCCCATATTGAGGCGAAGACAGCATGAGGCGGCTTAAAATTTGCATGGCGACTACCTTCTACCCGCCGTACAACTTTGGCGGCGACGGCATATTCGTCTACCGGCTGGCAAATGCGCTGGCCCGGCGGGGGCACGAGGTCACTGTGGTGCATGATGTGGATGCGTTCCACCTGCTCAGCGACCGGCCGCCCAAAAACTCATATCCCCACCATCCAAATGTAACCACACTGCCTTTAATCGGCGGCGGGGCCGGTTCGCTTGACCTGCTGTTGACCCACCAATTAGGACGGCCGTTGCTCAAGCGCAAACAACTCCGGGCCATTTTGGAAGACCCAAACCTGGATGTGATTCATTTTCATAACATTTCGTTGTTGGGCGGGCCAGGCGTGCTGAAATATGGCAGCGCCATCAAACTGTGTACCATCCATGAATGTTGGTTTGTTTGTGCTATGCACGTGCTTTGGCGGTTTGATCGGGAACCGTGTACCCGACGCACCTGTCTGGCCTGCACGCTGCATGGGCGACGGCCGCCGCAGTTGTGGCGATATACGGGCCAGCTAGACCGCGCCGTTAAGCATGTGGATGCTTTCATCGCCCCCAGCCTGTTCACGCGGGAGATTTACCACACCCATGGCTTCCCCGCTCCCATTCGGCATATCCCCCACTTTATGCCGGATGCGGAACTGGTTGATGAACGGCCGTCCCGCCCTGACCCGGAGTTGCTGCCTACGGAACGGCCGTACTTCCTGTTTGCCGGCCGTCTGGAGAAGATCAAAGGGGTGCAGACGCTGCTCGACGCCTTTCGCCAATATGACCAGGCTGATCTGGTCATCGCCGGGGATGGGGATTACAAAGCTGAACTTCAACAAAAGGCGAAAGGTCTGGCCCACGTCCATTTCTTAGGTATGCTTGACCACAGCCAACTGCGCCGGCTTTACGCCCATGCCATCGCCACCCTCGTCCCTTCCATCTGCTATGAGACTTTTGGCTGGCCGGCGCTGGAATCTTTTGCTATGCACACCCCGGTCATCGCTCATAACTTGAGCGTGCCATCCGAAATCACCCAAGCGGCTGACGGCGGCCTGGTTTACAAAACAATTGACGAACTCATCGCCGCCCTGGAGTCCCTGCAAACAGAGCCGGATTTACGCGGCCGGATGGGAGAAAATGGGTATCAGAGCTACACCGATTTTTACACAGAGGAGAAGCATTTAACCTTATACTACAACCTGATTGAAGAATTAGAAGCAGCGCGAAGTAGATGAGTTTAACACGTTAAGAATCGAGGATTAGATAACTTGCGGGAGATTGGAGACTGGAGATTAGAGATTAGTCCAGTCTCCAGTCTCTAATCTCCAGTCTCAGCGAGGCAGGTTATTTAATGCCCATTTCCAAGGAACGAACCGATATATGAGTACGAACAACGATCAATCCAGCAAACCTGTTCGGGCAGCTTTGATCGGGATGGGGGCCGGCGCAGAGCGCATCATGCTGCCCGGCCTCACCAGCCTGCCTCATGTCCATTTGGCCGCCGCCTGTGACCCGAATGCCGCCAACCGAGAACGAGTTGCGACGCGCTGGGGAATTCCGGAAACCTTTGCCGACCCGGTTGAGATGTTGACGGCCGTCAAGCCAGATATTGCCGTCATCGCTACGCCGCCGCTCACCCATTATGAGTTGGGACTGATGGCCCTGGAACATGGCTGCCATCTCTACTGCGAAAAGCCATTTATGCCCTCTCTGGAGGAGGCAGACCACATCATCGCCATCGCCGCCGAGAAAAACCGGTTTGTGGAAGTGAACAGCCAGTATTACCAGATGCCGATTTTTCGCCAGGTTCAAGAGCAGATTAGCAGCGGCGCGGCTGGCCGGCCGTTCCAGATTGACGCCTGGCAGCACATGTATCTGCTGCCCCACGAGGAAGGGGGCTGGAAAGCGGCGTTGCAGCCGCGGCGGGTGTTGTTCGAGTTCGGCACGCACGCCATTGACCTGATATGCCGCTACTTCGACGCCTACCCCCAGGCGGTGACGGCCCGCATCGCCCAGGTTCGCGCCGATATTGACGCCGATGTTTGTATCAATGTCCGCCTCGATTTCCCGGAAGGACGGATTGCCAATTTCACCTTCAACCGCATGAGCTACGCCCCCCTCCGATATTTTGAGATGCGTCTCAACTGTGAAAAGGCCGCCATTCGCACCTCGTTGGGCGGGTTGGCCCGTCTGGATTTAGGCTGGAACAGCGAGCGGGGCCGGCCCCGCGTCCGTTTCAGCCTGACGAAAGGGGGCGAGGCACGGTTGGAACAGCATGGGGACTCCCGGCTGCTGGCGAATCAGCCGGATTCAGCTTTTGGCGATGCGGCAGCGGCGCACTTTGGCCGCTTTGCAGTGGCGGTGAAACAAGGCAAAGTGCCGGAACCCGCCATCCAACATGCCCGCGAGGTGCTGCGGGTAATATTGGCTTGTTATGAATCGGCCGAAGGGAACGGGGAACTGCTGAATCTGTGAACGGCCGTACCCCCACCCTCCCGCTTTCTGTGGTGATCGCCGCGCATAATGCGGCACAGTCAATTGGCGTGTGCCTGTCGGCGTTAACAGCCCAGGTTCAGCCGGATGTGGCTGAGATCATCGTTGCTGATAGCTCAACGGATGGCACGGCTGGTTTGGTCAGGGAACAATTTCCTAGTGTGCATCTGCTCCACTTTGACGAAGCAATGAATCTGCCGCAGCTACGGGGGCGGGGCATTGCTACAGCTCGTGGGGAGATCATCGCCATCCTTGATCCCTACTCTGTGGTCGGTAACGATTGGGTGGTGAATTTATTGCAAGCGCATGACGAACGGCCGAACCTGATCATCGGCGGCACGGTTGACCTGTACCAGGCCGAAACGCAGGATTTGTGGGCCTGGGCCGCTTACATCAACGAATACGGTATGTTTATGCGGCCGCTGCTCGCCGGCGAGATGGAAATTTTGCCTGGCAGCAATATCTCTTACAAGCGGGCGGCTTTATTTGATGATGACCGGCCAAAGCAGGCTGAGTTTTGGAAAACGTTTGCCAATTGGGACGCAGAAGCGGCCGGCTCGGCTTTGTGGCAGTCGCCCGATGTCGTCGTCCATCTGCATAAACCGATACCGTTTGCCGATTTTTTACGGACGCGATTCGCGCACGGCCGTTGTTTTGCCGGGATGCGGGTGGCAAATGCGAAGGGCGGCGAGCGACTGCTGCGCGTTCTGACCACTCCCCTGCTGCCGTTTCTGTTTTTGTGGCGCTGGGGACGGCGATATTGGGCTAAAAAACGTTTCCGCTCAAAATTCTTATTGACCCTGCCTTTGCAGTTCATCCTTTTCAGCAATTGGGCATTAGGCGAATTTATTGGCTATCTGCGCGGCCCCGGTCAAACCTGCCGACAGTTGTTTTATTAACTCGTCATCATTCATCCTCCCGGAGGCTAAGATGGGCTGAATTTCACCCAAATCGTGAGCCTCCGGGAGGATTCTCAAGTCTTCTCAGCAAAACGATGTTATCTGTCATTGTTGTTTCCTTTAACTCAGCGGCGATATTGGCCCGCTGTCTGGCGGCGCTGTGGCCACAGATTGAGCCGGATGAAGTGACGGTTTTGGTTGTCGGTCGGTGGCCGGATGATCAACCGCCCCACGATTTATGCTCCCGATTTCCCTGGGTGCAGTGGCTGGCTGCCCCGGCAGAGGCCACCATTCCCCAAATGCGCAGCCGCGGGATTGAATGCAGCCAGGGCGACATTGTCGCCTTGTTAGAAGATGATTGCGTGGTGACGGAATCCTGGCGCCGGGAGGTTATATTGGTCCATCAAAGCCCATACCCGGCCATCGGCGGGCCGATTGAGCCGGGAGATTATGGCAAAGGGTTGGATTGGGGGGTTTATTTTTGCGAATACGGCCGGTTTATGCGGCCGTATTCTGGTATCGTTTCCGCCCTGCCAGGCAACAACGTTACTTATAAGCGAAACGCCCTGGAAAAGGTGGACATGCGTGAGGGATTCTATGAAGTATTCATTCATGAGCAGTGGCAGCAGGCCGGCCAAAAACTGCTGGCGGACGACAAATTAGCCGTCCATAACATCAATATCTGGTCAGGTAAAAACGTGACCACCGTTCCCTACCATCACGGCCGTGCCTTTGCCGGGATGCGTTTGAGCGATCAACCGGTCTGGCGGCGTCTGCTTTATGCTGTATTGGCGATTGGGCTGCCCGTCATTCAAATCGCCCGACTCCTGCGTGTGATTCTAGCACGCCAACGATACCGCTCCGTGTTTATCAAATCATTACCCTGGATAACCTTGTTCTACATCTGCTGGGCAGTTGGTGAATGGATGGGTTATTTATTTGGTTCTGGTAAAAGCGCCAGCCAATGGCGGTGAACATATTTTCGTAAGTTTCGCCGTTTGTTAGAGCCAGTAGAATCGATACCCACAAATAAAACCAACGGCGTAAAACGTAATCTCATAAGCGCCCTTCGTTTTTCGTTTTGATGTCCACGAATCCCAAAAGCATCAGCTATTCTTAAATCCACTGTAAAAATTACTAGCAGGCTGTCGGAGAATGATTTAATGGATACACGGATGATACGGATCTAACGGATTTACACGGATTTTCCCTTATTTTATCCGTGAAAATCCGTCCAATCCGTTCTACCCGTGTTGCTATTTCGACTCTTCCGACAA
>JAJRVV010000232.1 GCA_024277135.1 Chloroflexota bacterium
ATCTGGATTACATTGAAGAGATGGCGGTGATGATGATGGGCCGCAACGGCCGCCCATTCCCCGCCGTATGGGGCCGCCGTTCTGGCAAAACCGCACCTTTTGGGTCATCGCCATCCTGGTGTTGCTGCTGATGAGCCTGAATTGGATCGTCAACACCTACACGGAATGGTTGTGGTTTAACGAAGTCCGCTATCAGCAAGTGTGGCTGCGCCAATGGGGGGTGGAGTTGGGCAGTTTTGCGGTGGCGTTTGTGGCAGCGACGGCCGTGCTGTTGGGCAGTTGGCACATCGCCCGCCGCCGCGCCAGCAAAGCTACCCCCAATTTCTACCCGCAAATTCTGGGCTTGCCTGGCATCGGTTGGTTGATTACGGGCGCCGGCCTGTTTGTCGCTTTTGGCTTTGGCAGCAGCGCCGCCGCCCAATGGGACACATTATTGCAATACGTCTTCCGCGTTCCCTATGGAACGAGCGACCCCATTTTCAACCAGGACATCAGCTTCTACCTGTTTGAACTGCCGGTTTACAATTTCTTGCAAGGCTGGTTTGTATCGTTATTGTTCATGACTTTGTTGGGCACGGCCGCGATCTACGCCATCAACTTCCTGCCCGACATCCAACGCGGCAAGTGGCGGCCGCAGGAAAGTCCGGTGTTTCGTCAGCACGTGGCCTTGTTAGGCGCACTATTGTTGGCGGGGTGGGCCGTCGGCTATTGGCTGGACATTTTTGAACTGCTCTTCTCACGCCAGGGCATTGTGGTGGGCGCCACCTACACCGATCTGAACGCCAATTTATTGGCTTTGCGGGCGCAGTTGTTCTTAATGGCCGCTTTGGCCGTCGCCGTCGCCCTCAACATCTTCCAACTCAACTTGCGTCCGGCCATCGCCATCGGCGGCTTGTGGTTGGCCGCCTCTTTCTTGTTGGGCGGCCTCTACCCCGGCTTACTGCAACGGTACGCCGTCGAACCCAACGAGATCGTGCGCGAAAGCCCTTACATCGAATACAACATCGAATTTACCCGGTTGGCGTTTGGGTTGGATACGATAGAGACGCAGCAGTTTGGCGTGCCCAAACCCTTGACCCGTCAGACATTGGAAGATAACGCGACCACCCTGGAAAACGTCCGGTTATGGGATTATCGGCCGCTGCGAGATACTTATGAGCAATTGCAAACCTTGCGCACCTATTACCAGTTTGGCGAAATAGACATTGACCGGTATGAGATTGACGACGAAATTCAACAAGTGATGCTGGGCGCACGCGAACTGGATAAATCGGCGCTGCCTTCATCTTCCTGGGTCAATCGCAACCTGGAATTCACGCACGGGTATGGCATCGTCATGAATCCGGTGAACAAATTCACCGAAGACGGCCAGCCGGAATTTTATATTCAGGATTTGCCGCCGCGCAGCGTGATTGACCTGGAGATCACCCGGCCCGAAGTGTACTATGGCGAAATGACGACGGACGCGGTATTTGTGGGCAGCGCCCGCGAGGAGTTTGATTATCCCAGCGGCACTGAGAATGTGTACAGTAGTTATGCCGGGAAAGGGGGCGTGCCGCTGGACAGCTACTTGAAGCGGCTGGCTTTCTCGTTCCGCTTGGGCGACATCAACGTGCTGCTCAGCGATGAAATCAACAACCAAACCCGGGTGCAGTTCCACCGGGAAATTCGGGGGCGGGTTTTGCAGATCGCGCCGTTCCTGACGTTGGACAGCGACCCGTACATTGTGGTGGCGGACGGCCGTCTCGTCTGGATGATGGACGCCTACACTTTGAGCGACAATTTCCCCTACGCCACGCCGATTAACCGGGATCAGTCGCGGCTGCGACGGCCGTTCAACTACATCCGCAACGCCGTCAAAATCACGGTAGACGCCTACGATGGCTCTGTCAATTTCTACATCGCCGACACGGATGATGTTCTCATCCGCACCTATGACCGCGCTTTTCCCGGCTTGTTCCGCTCACTGGACGAACTGCCGGAAACTCTGCAAAGTCACATCCGCTACCCTGAGGATTTGTTCCGCATCCAGACCCGCCAGTTATTGACCTACCACATGGAAGATGTGCGCGTCTTCTACAACAAAGAGGATTTGTGGGATATTCCCGGCGAAATTTTCGAAGGGGCCGAGCAGCCGATGGAACCGTATTACGTGACCATGAAACTGCCGGGCGAGGAGAGGATCGAATATCTGCTCATCCAGCCTTACGTCCCCTCCGGCAAGGACAACATGGTAGCCTGGATCGCGGCTCGTAACGACCTGCCCCATTATGGCGAACTGCTGGTGTATGAGCTGCCCAAGCAAGAGTTGGTTTTCGGCCCCATCCAAGTGGAAAACCGGATTGACCAGGAACCGAGTATTTCTGAGCAGTTTTCGCTGTGGGACCAGCTTGGCTCGCGGGTGATCCGGGGTAATTTGCTGGTGTTCCCGGTGAACCAGAGCTTCTTGTACGTGGAGCCGGTCTATTTGCAAGCGGACACGCGCGGGCTGCCGGAGTTGAAGCGGGTGATTGTGGCCAGCGATACCCGGATCGCCATGGGGAACACCATGGAGGAGGCGTTAGCGCAGTTGTTCATGAAGGAACCGACGGCCGTCACCGCCCCGCCGCCTGAAACCGACGCCGCAACGGACGGCGAAACCATCACCGCGCCCCTGGACGCCACCATGGAAGAGTTGATCCAGTCGGCCAACACCCACTTTGAAGCGGCGGAAGCGGCGCAGCGAGCCGGGGATTGGGCGACTTACGGCCGTGAACTGGACGCCTTGCAGCAAGACCTGCAACGGATGACGGAACTGTCTCAATAATGAATGGTGAATTGTGAATGGGAATCATTCACAATTCGTCATTCACGATCAAATAGATGAATTATCGCGCTGCTTTTCGTTGCTTCCGGGGATGTCCCGGCGAATACTCCCTATACGATGTCATCTACACCTGTCCTGCCTGCGGCGGTTTGCTGGAGGTTTACCATGAGCGGGAACCTTTGCGGCAGAGGTCGGCGGGGGAATGGCGGGATTTATTGAACGGCCGTGCCGGAACCAGCGAATGGCCTTACGGTTCCGGCGTCTGGGCCATGAAAGAGTGGGTAATTCCCGACCTGGACGATGACAACATCGTCAGCATGTACGAAGGCAATTCCAATCTGTTTTGGGCGGAGCGGTTAGGCCAACAGATCGGCGCGCCTGATCTGTGGATCAAGCTGTGCGGCAACAGCCACACCGGCAGCTTCAAGGATTTGGGGATGACGGTGTTGGTCAGCGTGGTCAAACAGATGATGGCTAACGGCAGCCCGGTGAAGGCGGTCGCCGCCGCCAGCACCGGGGACACCAGCGCCGCTCTGGCCGCTTATGCCGCCGCCGCCGGTATTCCGGCCGTCGTCTTTTTGCCCAAAGGCAAAGTCAGCCCGGCTCAACTCATCCAGCCCATCGCCAATGGGGCGCACGCGCTGGCGCTGGACACCGATTTTGATGGCTGTATGCGCATCGTCAAAGAGGTAACCCAAGACAACAGCCTCTATCTGGCCAATTCGATGAACAGCTTGCGCGTTGAGGGGCAAAAAACGGTCGGCATCGAGATCGCGCGCCAGTTTGATTGGGAAGTCCCCGACTGGATCATCATGCCGGTGGGCAACCTGGGCAACATCAGCGCCTTGTACAAAGGGCTGCAACTGCTCCTGAATTTGGGCGTCATTGATAAAATGCCGCGTCTGGCGGCGGCGCAGGCGGCCAAAGCCAACCCGCTTTACCGCAGCGCCCAGGATGGTTTTGCTGAGAAAGCGGCCGTGTCCGCTCAAAAAACGGCCGCTTCCGCCATCCAAATTGGCGACCCGGTGAGCTACGAAAAAGCGGTGGCCGCTTTGCGGGCCAGCAACGGCGTTGTGGAACAGGCCAGTGAACACGAGCTGGCGAACGCCGCCGCCCTGGCCGACCGCACCGGCATGTACGCCTGCCCCCACACCGGGGTGGCGCTGGCGGTTCTGTTTAAGCTGGTGGAGCGGGGCGTCATTCAATCCCACGAGCGAGTGGTGGTCATCAGCACCGCGCACGGGCTGAAATTCACGCCGTTCAAGGTGGCGTATCACCAGAGCCAACTGGCGGAGGTGTCCAGCCGATACGCCAATCCGCCGCTGGAGCTGCCGGCCGATGTCACGGCCGTGCGCGAGGCGCTGGCAATGCGATTGGGAGAGTAGACGAAGGGATAAATGCCTATGCGCAAAGCGGCGGCGGTTTTTCTGGGAGCCGTTTTGCTGGCAACGGCCATCTGGCAAACCCTGCCCACCGGCCTGCCTGCCCCGTTGGTGACGGCCGCGCCCATACGCATCACCATTCCGCCCCTGCCCACCACCGCGCCCACGCCCGCTCGACCCCCATTGCCTACTACAACCACAACCGACGCGGTGACGACGGCCGTTCCCGGCACACCCCTCTCCCCCTCCCCAACGCCGACCACGACCCTCTGGCCAACGCCGCTGCCCGCTTCTGTGCAACTGACCGGCCTGACCAACATCCCCCAAAAATTCAATAACTGCGGCCCGACCAATCTCAGCTTGACGCTGGCCTATCACGGGTTAGCGGTGGATCAGCGGGCGCCAAAGCGGCTTTCGAGCGCGCGCTCCAACTCAACCCCAACTTTACCCTGGCTCGACAAGCGTTGCCGGTACAAGATGCGCCGTGACCCCCGTTGACTTTGTTTGATGAAAATAATATCATCTTGATACGATTAGATTCATACTATCAGGAAGGTAGTCAGATGGCTAAGTATACCAAACGCATCCAGGCTGTTTTAACCGGAGCGCAATACGAAACGCTAACACAGTTGGCCCAAGCGTCGGGGAAACCGATCAGCGTCCTGATTCGGGAAGCGGTAGATATTGTCTACATTGCCGACGCCACCCGCCAACGACGGCAGAAGGCGTTGGCGAAGCTGCTGTCTCTCAACGCGCCCACAGCCGATTGGCCGCAGATGGAAAGCGAGATCATCGAGGGCGCGCTGAAATGAGCCAGCCCATGCTCCTGGACGTGAATGTGCCCATGTACGCTGCCGGGCAAGCGCATCCGCTCAAGGCCGCCTGCGTCTGGGTGATGAATGAAATTGTTGACAACCGATTTGAGGTCGTGATTGACACGGAAACGATTCAAGAAGTTTTGTATCGTTATGGCGCGTTAAAGCGGTGGCGGGTGGCGGCGGTGATGGCGGAAAGTTTGTTCGATCTGGCGGCAACCGTGCTGCCGGTACGGCCGTCAGACGCGCGTCTGGCGATTGATTTATTTGCCCGGTACGCTCCTGGCGGGGTGACGGCGCGGGATTTAATTCATGCGGCCGTGATGCAAACCAACAGTTTGACGCACATCATTTCCGTGGACAAGCATTTTGACCAGATTGAAAGCGTTACCCGTCTGAACCCGCAGGTCATGTTCGCTAACGCCGGTTAAAAAAGGCGATAGTCCGCTCGGTGAACAGCGTATCCCCCGCCCCGTTGAACGTATGCGGCAAATTGGCGTAGGTGAAACATTCCACCTCCTTCCCCAATTCCTGGAGCCGGCGGCACAAATCGGCTGACCACGCCGGCGGCGCTGCCTGGTCGGCGTCGCCGGCGTGGTCAGGCAGGAGAATGGCCGTCGCCGCCGGGGAAGGCAAAACAGAAACCAGCTTTGGGGCGGCGCTGTTACAAGACGCCAAAACCCAAAGCCAGCCAAGTGCAATTAACAAACGCGCTTTCATGCCTGCCAGTTTAACCAATGGGAGGCAGGCGAGCGAACGTTTTTAGGGAATGTTCAGATGGGCCATCATCCCGGCAATAGCCTGGTACACTGGAGATTCATCGCCTAACTCGACCAGCGGCCGTCCGCTAAACTCAAACTCCGCCAGCTCCACATCGGCCGGAATCGTGCCCAGCAGGGGAAAATCCAGGGCGTCAATCCGAGCTTTCATCGGCGGCGGCATCTCCCCCGGCAGCCGGTTGACGATGAGCCAGGTGTTTTCAATTTGAATGTCCAGTTGACGGCGAAATTCGGCGATCCGCTCCGCTGCCACCAGCCCGCGCTGGGTGGCGTCGGTAACGACGAGCAGGTGCTGCACATCTCGCGTGGTGCGGCGGCTGAGATGTTCCATTCCGGCTTCGTTGTCCACCACCACATAGCGGTAACTTTTGCTGATGGCGTCTACAACTTCGCGCAGGTTGTGATTGACGGCGCAGTAGCAGCCCGCTCCTTCAGATCGGCCCATGGCAATCAAGTCGAAATGGTCGCCCTCGGAGATAGAAGTGCGCACGTGGTAGTCCAAGTGTTCTCGTTTGGTGGTACCGCCGGGCAGCGTCCCCATGGCCGCGCCTCCGGCCGTCAGCGATTGTTTGACCTGCGCCAGCAAATCCTCACGGATGTCCCCCACCGTCCAATCCAAGTCCAGCCCCAGCACCATGTTCAAATTACTGCTGGGATCGGCGTCAATGGCCAGGACTGCGCCGGGCTGCGTTTGCACCAGGTATTTGATGACCATGCCAGAAATGGTGGTTTTGCCCACGCCGCCTTTGCCGGCTAATGCGATGGTTGTCGTCATTTTCTTATCCTTTTGTGTTCATTGGTTGCTGCACCCTGTTAATTTATGAGGCGTGTATTTTCTCAAGAACCCATCCCCGAATTAACTCGGTATAGGAAGTGCCTTGAGATTTAGCGATACTTTTGACCGTTTTGATCTCTTGTGGAAGGAATGGAATTGAAACGGTTTTGGCCCTGTACTCAAAAACCAATTCAGCAACTTCTTCCAACTGATCTTCAAAATCGGTCAAATCATGCGTGTCCCAAAAGCTCGCCAGTTCTTCAATTGAATCAGTTTTAGGAATTTTTTGGTTATTCATCTCTTTTTCCATTGATTAAACCGCCGTCGTTCTTTGCGGGTCATAGGCCGGGCTGTTACCGGATATCCTTTGCCATCAGGGAACTGTATAATAACACAAAACAAGCGCCGTCCTGTTTCTGTTTGTCCAAGCACGTAATAGACTGGATTCTCCCCTTTAGATTTTGCTCGCAGGATTAGCGCCTGACCAAAACACACTTCTTCGATTTCTTCCGGTTCAATACCGTGTAATGCGATGTGCTCAACCCTAGAGTCAGGCCAAACGATTTCGTAGATTTTCATGGTTTCATCGTATATCAGATTCCAATTTCTCGGCAATCTGTTCAGCCGCTTGCCGCAGAAGGGGGACATGGTCATACACGGCAATACCCAGACGGTCGGCTTCTTGAACGGCCGTATCTGCCAGTAATAATCCCAATACGGGCAATCCAGGCGACTCATTGCGTAAAAATTCAGCTTCGTCTTCGTTCTGCACTTTGTTACCCACCAGCCACAGCCGGGTCAGGCCAATGTCATTTGCCAGCTTTTTGATTTGTACGGCCGTGCCCAAACTGCGCCGCGTCGGTTCCACCACCACAATCATGGCGTCCACAAAATCCACCGTGGCCCGCCCCAAATGCTCCACCCCGGCGTACATATCCAGAATCAGCACATCATCCTTGCGAAACAGCAGGTGGGTGATCAGCGTTTTCAGCATGGCGCTCTCCGGGCAGATGCAGCCAGAACCGCCCAAATCTACCGCCCCCATCTCCAACAGACGTACGCCCCGATGCACCACGCTGAACCGCTCTGGCAAATCATCCACCCGCGGATTGAGCGTAAAAAAGCCGCCGGACGCGCCCGGCTTGGCCCCGGTGCGCTCTTCGATCAGTTCATCCATCTCGGCAATGGGATGCAGCCTGGCCCGCAGCTCGTCGGGAAAACCCAACGCCCCCGCCAGACAGGGGGACGGATCGCCATCGGCCGCCAACACATCCCGACTCTGGTCGGCATACACCTGCGCCAGCAGCGCCGCCAGCGTCGTCTTCCCTACCCCACCTTTTCCACTAATTGCTAGTTTCATTTGTTACCTCTGCCAATGGGCAAGCTCCGCACCCAGATTGGATAGTTCATCAAGCCGTTCTGCCTGGATAGGCCCCAATGCCGCCAAATACAATCCATTTGGTCCCAGAAGTACGACCAATTGATCAGAAACGCCTTGTTTGAGCGGATATTTTTCGGCCCAGGCGCTTAAAGCAGTTGTCGCCCAGGCATTTAGAATGGGACGGATGGCCTGTTCATTGTTGGTGTAGGCGGTGAAATGGGGGGAGAGACGACCGTCAAGCGAAACAGTCTCAGCATTCTCAATACCGGGCGTATCAGACTCGTCAAACCCATACATAGGCAACAAAAGCGACGGCGAAAAGAAATTGTCAGCTACCATCTGCATCAATTTATTGCTTTTTTGCCCGGCTAATTGTTGCGCTAACAGAAGAAAATGATTGGGAAGCGCATAATCCGGCGCCACCCAGCGCGTAACGGGAGACGCGCCAAACGTTACCGTTTCAAGCTGCCAGCGGACACCCTTCGTTTCATGAATCTCAGCCTGATCGCCACTGATTGCCTCTTGCTTAACCCGCATCTGGGATTGCGCTACCTGGGAAACAAAATCAACCGTCCCGCCAGGGGTCATAGGCGCCCCGCCAACACCAATGAACTCGCGTAGCGCTTGGGCTGTATTCTCTTTCCGTTTACGTCCACCGGAATATGAACTACGTAGCGGAACAATACTATCGTCATTAAGCCAGATTTCAACGCGATATGAGGCGCTTTTAGAGCCTTCATCATTGCGAACACTCGTACCCAATTGGATAGATTCGATCTCGTTGAAGTAGATTTGGCGTTGATAGTGGCGCAGCAGTCCACGGCGGGAAATGTTCAGGGTTCCCGTCAAACGGTCAGCTTGCACATTGAGTACCGTAGACAGAAGCGGGATGAGCGCAGCGATTCCCGCGGCAACAGCAAGGGGAATCCATTGGTCGTTCTTCCAGTAAAGGTAAATGCCAACCAGGATCAAAGCCAACCCAAAAACGATACCCCGTATAGGATATTCACGAAAATTGTATTGATTAGAATCATCGTTCATAGAAAGCTCCCCGGTCTACGTCTAGGCCGAACATAAAAAAGCCGATCCCGGCCCTGGTCGGCGTACACCTGCGCCAGCAACGCCGCCAGCGTCGTCTTCCCAACACCACCCTTTCCACTAATCGCTAATTTCATACTGCATCGCTCCCCATATCTGATTATCTAATGCCACGAAACTCATTCGGCCTACGAATAAAATCTGCGCTTGGCCATTGGTACCTATCATGTGGTAAATGAATTTTAACGCCAAGGCACATCTTGAAATCTCCCAATCCACCAGCCAAGCCCAATTGGATGAGTTTCTGCTCATCCGCGGGATTTATTTGTGCTGTCAAATCTTCATCCAAAAAAAATCAAGCCCTGATCGTAGGCTCGATGATACGTAGGAGAGAGACATATCCCATTGGCAACTTCATCATTACTACCTTCAACACCCACCGGAAGAATATGAAAAATTCCTCTAGCAAAATTTCGCCCGGATGTGTTGGAGCGAATTTATCTTCTACCATCATCGCACCTCGATTAGCGGCAATCCACAACTTCCACTTGGACAGCATATAACGAGGCGCGTTAAACGTCAACCGTTAAGCTCTTTGGGTTTTGATCAAGCGTTGGGTCAAAGCGCTGCCCAAAATGGCGCAGGCATCGGTCGGCAGTTGATGCCGGACATTGGCATCAAACAGCGCCCGGTAAGAGGGTGGAAAATCCTCGTCGCCTTGCCAGCACACCACCAATAGGGAGACGCGGGGCAGAATAGAAAAGGCAAAAGCAACGTCCCCCATTGGCTCAAAACGGCCGCCCAAAGCCACCGCTGCCTCCCGAAATATTTCCACATCATTGCCAAACACCTTCGCCAACTCATTCCCGGTATAGCCTTGGAAAGCGGCCGTATAAAACTGGCCGTCGGGCAGTTCGCTGAAAGCGATCCACTGCCCGGCCAAAGGAACGCCATTGGCGGTGTGGAAGTAGTAGGCCAGCATCGCCTGCATCATCGCCGGCATCGGCTGCCCCGTTTCGGCGTCTTGCCCCACCAACCCCGGCCAGGTGACAACTGCTTCATGCCCCCAAACCGGCAGGCGGAATTGACCCTGGTTTGGCCCCAACTGCTCAAAAGCCGCGCCACTGTTGGCCGCCAGCACGGCCGTATCTCGATCTCGCAGTTCCAACCGTAGTTCAGCCACCCGTTCTGCCAAATAATTACGGGCGTCTTTCATGTGCAATGTGACCATAGTTTGTCCGTATCAAAGCAGCCCGCGCGTTTTTAGCAACGGCCGTGGATCAACCAAATTTTTATGTAGCGCCGTCGCCTTTTCTGGCAAACCGAGCGCCAACGCCATCAACTGCGTGAAAAACAACACCGGCGTCGGCTCATCCAATCCCATTTGAAACTGGCGCGCGTCCAAATTGGTGTGGCACAGCGGGCAAGCCACCGCGATGACATCGGCCGAGACCGCCTGCGCCTGTTGGATCAAGTTGCTGCTCAAATCCAGCACAATATCTTTCCTGGTCAGCGAATGGGACGCGCCGCAGCAAACTGTTTTATACGACCAATCCACCGCCTCAGCCCCCAAAGCGCTCATCAAATCATCAATGTCGGTTGGGTTTTCCGGCTGGCTGGCTTCGGTCACTTGCGGCGGGCGGGTCAGCAAGCAGCCATAGTAACAAACGACGCGCAACCCGGCCAAAGGCTTTTTCACTTTTTGGCGCACCCCCGCCAAATCAACGTGGTTCAGGATGGTTTCGGACAGGGTGGCGACGCGCACCGAATCCTGGTATTCGTACCCGATGGCTTCGTTCACGCGATCTTTGCGGTCTTGATGATGGCGAATCTCATACAAGGCCGTTTTGTGCCGATTAAAGCAAGCGGCGCAGGGCATGGTCACTTCCTTGAAACCGCTTTTTTCGATCAAGGCCAGGTTTTCCATGGGCAAGCGCGCGGCCGCTTCCGGGTCACAGCGATGGGCGGCGCTGCTGCCACAGCAAATCCACCCTTTCGGTTCAATTAAGTTCATGTCCAGGCTGCGGCACACGGCCGTAGCCGATTCATTAAACTCTTTGGCGGTAGCGTGCAGCGAGCAGCCAGGGTAATAGGCGATGGCGTCGGCCGCGCCCGGAACCGGTTTTACCTTTCGCGGCGTTCGGACAAATCCAGGGAAAACGGGCAGCTTGTTCTTGCGCAACATCTTCATCCCCAAGTCCAAATCTTCGCTGAATTCATGGCTGCGCATTTTCAATTCGGCCGTCAACCCCAGCTCGTATGCCCTGCCCCACCACCTGATCTGTCGCATAAACGCTTCGTTGAACTGCTCCACTTGCGGTACCTGGGGTTCGATGCCCCGGTCCAACGCTTCACGGGCGAGGAAATCCATGACGGCCGTGATATCCAAACCTTGCGGGCAGCGGGTGGCGCATGTCTGACAACCGGCGCACAACCAGGGCGTTTGCGACGCCAACGCGATCTCTTCCTGCCCCAACTGCACCGCCCGCATGATTTGATTGGGCTGCCAATCAAAATACTTGCCAATGGGACAACCGCTGGAACATTTGACGCATTGGTAGCATAGAAAAACATTTTGCCCCAACTCTTCTTGAATGCGCTTCGCCAGTTTCGAGTTGATCGTGATCGGCTCATCATTTATATTCATTACCACTCTCCAGGCAGTATTCAGTTGGCAGTATTCAGTATTCAGTGGCGGTCTACACTCACTGATTACTGAACACTGATTACTGAACAGTGGGGCGAGGATACAACCCGGCCCCTTCCACAATCGGTTTCATCGCCTCTTCCCACTCAATCGCCATCACATGAACGCCGGCCACCCCTTCAATTTCACGCATTTGTTGAATCAAATCAATGCAGATTTGGATGCCCTCCGCCTTCCACGCCTTTGAGCGGGCGCGTTTATCCTCCCGCGTCAATTCATCCTTTTTCTTGCCCGCCCACGGCTTGCCGGCGGCCGCCATGCGGCTGATGAGTTCGTCTGGAACCAAAATGCCCGGCACGTTATTTTTCATGTATCGGGCCATGCCGGGGCTTTTGAGCGGGCCGACCCCCGCCAGGATGTAGGTTTTTTCATGCAAGCCCATCTTGCGCACTTTTTTCATGTATTCAGCGAAGGCGGGCACGTCATACACAAGCTGCGTCTGAATGAAGTTGGCGCCCGCATTCACCTTTTTTGCCAGACGAAACGGCCGAAAGTCAATGGGATCAGCAAAGGGAGCGGCGGCGGCTCCCACAAAGAATCGCGGTTCCTGTCCCTTGAATTTGTCCCCGCATTGAAACACACATTCGTCCCGCATGTCGGACACCATACGCACCATTTGCAGCGAATCAATGTCAAACACGTTTTTAGCGGTGGGATGATTGCCGAAATTTTGATGATCGCCCGTCAGACAGAGCAGGTTTCTCATGCCCAAAGCGTATGCGCCCAACAAATCGCTTTGTATCGCCAACCGGTTGCGGTCGCGGCAGGTCATCTGGATGACCGGCTCCAACCCTTCCTGCACCACAATCATGCCGGCGCCGATGCTGGACATGCGCACGATGGCGGTCTGGTTATCAGTGATGTTGACGGCGTCGCAATACCCTTTGAGCAGCGCCGCTTTCTGGCGAATGACACGGCCGTCCGCGCTTTGCGGCGGCCCCAATTCACCCGTCACCGCAAAATGCCCCGCCCGCAGCATTCGTTCCAAATTCGATCCGGCCAGGTAGCCATTACCCGCCGCTTTGTCTGCTTCACTTAATGATTGAGTGGTCATATCGGTCTCCATCGAGGCTACTCCTCATCCGCCAACAGGCGCAAATCTTGCCGCACAATTTTGCGCGGGCCGCCATCCCGCGAATGCTGCCAATTTTTAGGCGGCTGCAGCTCCAGCAAAACGTGCAGCTTGTCCTTACTCACCAGACGGTCATAAATAAGCTGCCAGGCGCAATCCACCTCCGGATCAATCTCGCAATGCCCATCTTCCGAGCCGCCGCAGGGGCCGTTCAGCAACGATTTGGAACAGCGCGCAATGGGACAAATCCCGCCGGTGAGGCCCAGGATGCAGTCGCCGCAAGCGGCGCATCGCTCCGCCCAAACCCCTTGTTCGGTAGGCAGGCCCAGAAAGCTGGTGTTCAATCCGGGAACGACCCAGGCGTCGGGAAAATGTTCGGCGATGGCCTGCACGCCAATGCCGCAGCCCAGGGAGAGGACGATATCCGCCTCTTTGATCTGTTCCTCGATCTGATCCAGATATTCCCATTCGCACTGACGCTGAACAGTCACATCTTGAACCGCCTGGGGCGCGCCATCCAGTTTAGACGCCATCCGCAGCGATGAAGCGGTGATGGCCGCTTCCCGCGCGCCGCCGGCAAAACAAACGGTGACGCAGGTGCCGCAGCCGACGACCAAAACGTTTTCGGCCCCTTTTAGCAAAGTTTTAACTTCATCCAGAGATTTTTGTTGGGCAACAATCATCGTTTTCTCTCCATAAAAACCTGACCGGTTTCATCAGGGCGTCTTGTTTTGCCAAACTGCCGCAGAAAACTTGTCAGGTCTCCATTTTAGTTCAAAACTCATCAGCAAGTTCAGAGCGCAGTCGCAGCATGAGTACGACCAAATCACGGGTATCGCCATCCGGCAGCATGAAATAATCTTCTAACATGCAGCACATCTCGAATCCCAAGTTGCTAAACGCTTTGATCACTTTGGACTGATCGGCCACAATGTCAGCTATCAACGCATGTAACCCCTGCTTGCGCGCCAATTCAATCAGCGTATTGATCATCTTCGTGCCTAACCCCCGCCGCCGGTAATCGCGGGCCAGGAAGATGCGCACATGGCCGATATGCCGCTCTGGTCCCCGGCCGAAATGGAGACTGGCCTGCCCCACCGCCCGATCCCGAACTAAGGCCATGAGCGGCAGCACGCGGGAGTAGTCCAGGGTATCGCACCAATGCTTGATGACGGCCGCATCCCGCACATTATCCCGCAAATACCGGGCGTCTTCATTGCTGATGGGAGAAAACAACTCGTTCAGAATTTTTTCATCCGACGCCGTCATCGGCCGCATCAACACATTCACCCCATCTTTGAGGGTGGTAATATGGCGAAAGGTTTCAATCTGTTCCAACATCATCTTGCACTCTCCCAATCATGATTTACGATTTTGGATTTTAGATTTCGTTTTTCGTTTTTCATTTTTCGCCTCATGTCACTCCCCATTTCTCAACGGGCTTGGCCCCAACTCAATAATTTGCGCCGTCATCTCCTGGGCGGCCTGGGCAAACGCCCCGGCCATGGCCGACGACATATTGAACATGCGCGCCCGGTCAGATTCCAGGCCAACCTGCTCTAAAAGTTCTTTTAACTGATTTACCCGCCGCTTGGCGTTTGTATTACCTTCCAGGTAATGGCAGTCGCCTGCCAGTCAACCGGCGACCATCACGCCATCCACGCCGCTCTCAAATGCCTGCAAGGCTAACAAGATGTCCATCTTGCCGGTACAAGGCAGTTGCACGATCTTGATGGCTGGCGGATATTGCATCCGCAGCCCGCCAGCCAGGTCAGCCGCGTTATAGGCGCAATGTTCACAACAATAGGCGACGATTTGTAACGGTTTTTCGTTCATCAGCAACTCACGTTTTCCTCAATTTCCATGATGGGGATAAAATGTTTGTCCGGATGTACCAAAGCATCCACTTTGGCCTGTAGTTGGACGTCGGTGTAATGCAGTAACTGGATGGCTCTGGCGGGGCATTCACCGACGCAAACGCCGCAGCCACGGCAGACGGCCGTCTCAATGAAAGCGGCCCCGGCAATCTTGCCCACGCCCATCAAATCAGGCCGGATCACCGGCACGCCAAATGGACAAATGCGGACGCAAGTCAGGCAGCCGGTACACAGCGCCGGATCAACCACCGCCACCCGCCCGCCCGCCGTCAGCGTCTCCCGACTCAATACCCGCGCCGCCCGCGCCGCCGCCGCCTGCGCCTGAATCATCGTTTCCGCCGTCAGTTTGGGATAATGCGCCATCCCAGCCATGAACAAACCATCGGTATTAAAATCAACCGGGCGCAGTTTGATGTGCGCTTCCTGGAAAAAGCCGTCCGCGTCCAACGCCGCTTTGAACAGGCCGGCGACTTCCTTCGAGTCGGATCGAGGCACAACGGGGACGCTCAAAACCAGGAAATCAGGCTGCAACAGCAACGGCCGTTTCAACACCGGCTCCCACGCCTTCACCTGCAATTTCCCCTCAACCAGCGACGCCTGCGGACGAGCATCATCCTCATAGCGCACAAACAACACCCCTTGCGCCCTGGCCTGGGTGTATAACCGCTCGCTAAAGCCGTAGGTTCTGATGTCGCGGTAGAAAATGGTGACGGCCGTTTCCGGGTTACGCTCTTTCAGCGCCAGCGCATTCTTCAACGCCACCGCGCAGCAAATTCGGCCGCAAAACTTTTCCGCCGGGCCGATACATTGAATCATCACCACCTCAGAAATCGGATTTCTTCCGTGCAAAATTGCTTCAAACTCCTGCTGCGTCACAATCCGGGGGTCAGAACCGTAGCCATACTCATCCCCGCGATATTCAACGCCCCCGGTGGCGAGAATGGCGGCCCCGTGCTGGATGGTGTGGCGACGGCCGTCCCGCTCCTCAATCCTGCTGCTGAAATTGCCCATGAAGCCGCCCGTTTCCACCACCTGCGCCGCCAGATGCAGGGTGATGTTGGCCTGCTGGTACACCTCCGCCGTCAACCGGCGCAAAATGTGACGGGGGGATCGGTTTTCGGCGGTTTCACCATTCCCATTTTTGACCTCGGTGAAAACTGAACGCAAATTGCCGCCCAGTTCCGCCTCTTTTTCCACCAAATGTACCGGGAACCCTTGTTCAGCCAGCGAGAGCGCGGCCGTCATCCCCGCCACGCCGCCGCCAACCACCAACGCCGCATGTTGCACCGGCACGTCAATCGTCGTTTGCGGCTGCAACAGAGCGGCGCGCGCCACCGCCATACGCACCAAATCAGCCGCCTTCACGGTGGCCGCTTCCCAATCGCGCGAATGCACCCAGGAGCAATGATTGCGGATGTTCGCCATCTCAAACAGGTAAGGATTCAACCCCGCCTGGCGCAAACTGTCGCGGAACAGCGGTTCGTGCGTGCGCGGCGTACAGCTTGCCACCACCACCCGGTTTAGATTTTGCTCTTTAGCCACTTCGGCGATATGCCGGATGCTGTCCTGAGAGCAGGTGTACAGGTTGGATTCGGCATGAGCCACGCGGGGCAGCGTCCGGGCGTACTCGGCCACGCCGGGCACATCCAAAAAACCGGCGATGTTGGAGCCGCAATGGCAGACGAACACGCCAATTCGCACCTCCTCATCCGCCACGTCCCGCTCCGGCGGATAGACGACTCGTTCCGTTTGCGTGAAGCGGGCGGCGCTGATTTGGGCGGCGGCGGCTGCTGCCGCGCCGCTGGCTTCAATGACGGATTCGGGGATGTCTTTTGGCTCCCGAAACGGGCCGACGGCGTAGACGCCCCGGCGGCTGGTTTCCACCGGGTTGAAGCGCACCGTATGGCAAAAGCCGTATGGATCCAATTCGACGCCCAACCGTTTTCCCAATCGTTGCACGGATGGGGATATTTCCATCCCCACAGAGAGGACCACCATATCAAAACGGCCGGATTGGGGACGGCCGTCTTCGTCCTGATAACTGATAATCAAATCACGGCTGTTGGGGTCTTCGTGCAAACTGGAGATGCGAGAGCGGGTGTAGCGGACGCCGTATTGATCCCGCGCTCGCTCAAAATAGCGCCAATACCCTTTGGAAAAAGCGCGCATATCCATGAAAAAGACCTGGATGTCCAGATGCGGTTCATGTTCCTTGGCCATCATCGCTTCTTTGGTGGCGGCCATACAGCAAACGGCCGAACAGTAATCATGGCTCTGATCCCGGCTGCCCACGCATTGCAAGAAGGCGATCCGGTTGGGCGTTTGGCCGTCAGACGGCCGTTGCACATGCCCCAACGTCGGCCCCGACGCCGAGAGCAGTCGTTCAAATTGAAGCGAAGTGACCACATTGGGACAACGGCCGTACCCATATTCGGCCGACAACTCTGACCGGTAAATCTGGTAGCCTGGCGCTAAAATGACGGCCCCCACCGGAACCGTCTCCTCCACCGCCACCATATTGTGGTCAATCGCATTCACGCCGCAGGCAAAGGTGCAGCTCATGCACTCCGAGCAAATGCCGCAAGCCAGACAACGGCTCGCTTCCAACTGGGCGCTTTCATCGTCATACCCCCGTTCCACTTCGGCAAAACTATCGATCCGCTCCGACACCGAGATTTCCGGCAACGCAATCCGGGGCTGCTTTTTAATTTCCCCCAACGCCATCCGCTCCCCAATTTCAGCCGCCGTCAGATGCACCACCGGCAGTTCTGGTTTGGCGGGTGGCTCCAGGGGTTCTTCCTGCAAATAGCGAATGATGGAACCGGCCGCTTTATGCCCGCTGTCCACCGCTTCAATCACAAACGCCGTCCCCGATATCGTATCCCCAGCGGCAAAGACGCCGGCCCGCGTCGCCGCCAGCGTGTTGGGGTTGATGGCGATGGTTTGCCGTTCCGTCATCCCCACCCCGGCGTCGTCGGGGATGAAAGCCAAACCGGCCCGCTGGCCGACGGAGAAGATGACGGTGTCGCAGGGGATGGTATGCTCGCTGCCGGCCGCTTTTTCCAGGTGGAGACGGCCGTTTTCGTCAAAATGAAAAGCCGTCACCTGCTGGCAAACCACCCCGGCCACCGCGCCATCCCCATCATCCAGGATACGCTCAAAGCTG
>JAJRVV010000233.1 GCA_024277135.1 Chloroflexota bacterium
ATTCAAGAGCAGCACGACTGCTTTTCGCGCTCCTTCTACATCTTGAATCATTTGCGGGTTGAAGTTGTCTAACATGCAATCTATGGTATGCTGATTTTCCTGATTTTGCTACCCCGAATTTTTGAGAAGATACATACCACAATACGACAAAAAAGGGGGCTGTAGGTTTACTCAGATTGGTTCAATCTCCAAGATTGAACCAATCTTCCGACCCATCAATTATCGCTATTTTTCTCGATTAAGCCAACGAAGCGCCAGTTCACCGAGACGGCCGCGCCGCTGGCGCAAAACAGTACATTCCGGCAGCGCATCCAAAAATAGCTGCCCATATCGTTTGCTCAACACCCGCTTGTCCAAAACCACCACGATCCCCTCATCATCCTGGCGGCGGATGAGACGGCCGAACCCCTGGCGGAAACGGAGCGCTGTCTCCGGGATAGAGTACTCGAAAAACGGGCTGTCAAACGTCTCGGCGCGGGCGGCATAAATCGGGTCAGAGGGCACGTCAAAAGGCAGCTTGACCAGCAAAACCGCCTGCAATGCCGGGCCAGGCACATCCACCCCCTCCCAAAAAGAGCGGGTTCCCAGCAAAACGGCGCGGGCGTCCGGCTGCTTGAACTGGTCGAGCAGCTGCTGGCGGGATAAACTGCCGCCTTGTTTCAGGGTGACGACATTCGCCCGCGCCAGCCGCTCTTCAATCGCCCGCGCCGTTTGGTTGAGTTGGCCGTAGCTGGTGAACAGCGCCATCGTGCGCCCGCCCAACGCCGTGGCCACGTCCACCACCGCCTCTTCCACATACCGTTGGTAGCCGGGCTGATTGGGTTCGGGCATGTCGGTTACCAAATAGAGCAAGGTGGAATTCTTGTAATCAAACGGGGAGCCGACGGCCAATTCGGCGGCATGATCGGCGTGCAGGCGGGATTGGATGTAGTCGAAGCTGGGGCCATCGCGGCTGCCGGTATTGGCGGTGCGCATGGTGGCCGAGGTGAGGATGACGGTTTCGTTGGCGCCGAAGATGTGTTCTTCCACCAACGGTCCCACTTCTAACGGGGCGGCATTCAGGGAGATGCGCTCTTTCCAAATTTCGACCCAAGTGATACGGCCGTCCTCCGGTTCCGAGATGATGCCGTTTAAGTTAACGCGGGTTTCGTGCAAGGCGCGCAGTTGGCTGGTCAGCGTCAGGCGCAGTTCCTCGCCATCTTCCATATCTTCCAGAATGGCGGCCAACCCTTCGGCCATATGAAGCAGCCCGGTTTCGATTTGCTCCAGGTAGCGGCGCAGGTGATCCCAGCTAATTTCGACCTCATCATAATCGGGTTGGGCGCGCGCGGCCGTCGTCAGCCGAATTTTTTGGGCGTACTGGCTGCGGGCGGAGAGATGGTCCTGCAAGAAGAACTGGATCGCCATGAAAAACTCATCGAGGTAGGGACGGGACTTGACGGCCGTTTGCCGCAGTCGCATCACCCGCGCATTCACCTCTTGCGCCGCCTCGGCCGGCGCGCTGGTTTGCACCCGGCGCAGCACATCCGCCAGCAACCCGGCGTCTGGGCCGATGATGTCATCCAACACGCTTTCTAAAAATCGCTTGTCCGCCCGAAAGCTCAGGCCGTTGGTGACGGCATCTTCCAGATGATGGGCTTCGTCAATGATCAGATCTAGGAATTCGGGCAAAATCATGTTCTCGTTAGCTACATTGGCCAACAGCAGGGCGTGGTTAATGATGAGCAAATGCGCCCGCTCCGAGCGCAGCCGGGCAATGTGCAGCGGGCATCCCTCTTCGGCGCATTGATCGGCGGTGCAGGTGGCGTTTTCGGCATTGATTTTGCTCCACGCCATCCGCTCCCCGGCCGCGCGCAAGGTTAGTTCGGCTACGTCGCCCGTTTGGGTTCGGGGCAGCAAGCTCAAAATGCGGGCGAACAGGGTCATCTCGTCGGCGTTGGTCGGCCCGCGATGGCGCATCTGGCGGAATAGGCGGGTACACAGGTAATTGCCGCGCCCTTTGCGCACCGCCGCCCGCAGTTCAAAGGGGAGCGCTTTTTGCATTTCGGGGATGTCTTTGTGGATGAGCTGGTCTTGCAGGTTGATGGTGTTGGTGGAGATGACGACGCGACGGCCGTTTTCGTTGGCCCAAAACGCGGCCGGGAGCAGGTAGGCCAGGCTTTTGCCCGTGCCTGTGCCCGCTTCTACCAGGGTTTGCTGCGCGGCGCTAAACGCCTCGGCGACGGCCGTCAACATTTTCACCTGCTGCGGCCGGTGTTCAAAGCCGGGAAAAGTGCGGGCGAAATTGCCGCCCGGTTCCAACATGCCCGCCACCAGCGCCACATCCAGCTTTTTCAGTTTGTCGGCCGCTTTGAGCGGTTTGCCCTCGATTTTTTCCGGCTTAAACAGGCGCGCGCGACGGCCGTGCCGCCGTTTCTTGCCGGTGAACGCTTGCCGCGCCTTCGCCGCCAGCGCCTCCTCAAAGAAGACCGCTTCCGGCCAACCCATGTGATTGCCGGCGGCGACGATTTCCTCTAGCATGTCCATGTCCAGCGCCAACGCCCGCTCCTGCAAGGCCAGGAACAGTTCTACAGTTTGCTCGGCGTCGTCATGCGCCCGATGGGTTTGGCCGCTGTCCGGGCCGGGCAGGTTGAGAAAGCGGCTCAGCGAATCCAGCCCATACCGCCCCGCCTCCGGCACCAAAATGGAGGCCAACGTCAGGGTGTCCAACCGGTGATTGCCCACGCCCAGATGATCCATTGCCAGGAAACCCATATCGAAATCCACGTTATGGCCGACGACGACATGATCTGCCAGCAACGGCCGTAGCCGGGAGCGAACCGTGTGCATACTAGGCGCATCCTCCACCATCTCCTGCGTGATCCCGGTCAGGCGGGTGACGAATGGCGGCACTTGCCGAAACGGGTTAATCAGCGACGAAAATTGATCGACGATATCATTTTCGCACAAAACGATGGCGGCAATTTCGATGATGGCGTCCTGGCGGGCGTCCAGGCCGGTGGTTTCTACATCAACAATCACAAAAGTTCGGGTCATAGCTGTTTCCTGAGCGGTGCAAGGTGACGGGGATTATAGCACATTCATTCTACAGTGAAATTTGGAAAGCGCCCCGTCGCCACTTTCGCACAATGGGGGGCGCTATGCTAAAATCGAACCGATGAGTCACATAGATTACCTTGTCATCGGTCACGCCAGCCGCGACCTGACGCCAACAGGAGCGCAGGTAGGGGGCGCTGTCTCTTTTTCGGGGCGGACGGCGCAGGTTTTAGGCTGCCGCGCGGCCGTCCTCACCAGCGCCGGCCCCGACATGGACATGGCCGCCGCCTTGCCCCACATGTCCCTGCACAACATCCCGGCCCGACAATCCACCAGCTTTGAAAACGTATACACCGCTGACGGCCGTACCCAAACCCTGCACAACCGCGCTCAACCCATCACCGCCGCCGACATCCCCGCCGACTGGCGGCGGGCCGGCATCCTCCACCTGGGGCCAATCGCCAACGAGATTGACCCGGACATCATCCATTTATTCAGCAACAGCCTCGTCGGCGTCACGCCGCAAGGATGGCTGCGGGGTTGGGATGATGACGGCCGTGTCCACCCCCAGCCCTGGCCGGCCGCCGAACAGATTTTGCCCCAGGTTGCGGCCGTCATCCTCAGCCGGGAAGATTTGCTCGATGAGGAGATGCTGGCCCAATACCGCCGCTGGTCGCCCCTGCTGGCGCTGACGGACGGGCGTCGGGGCTGCACCCTCTTTTGCGGCGATGAAACCCGCCATTTCCCCGCGCCCCAAGTCGAGGAAGCGGAGCCAACCGGAGCCGGCGACATTTTTGCCGCCGCTTTTTTGGTGCGCTTGTGGCAGACGGCCGGGAACCCATGGGAAGCGGCCCGGTTCGCCAACGAAATCGCCGCCCAATCCGTCACCCAAATCGGGCTGGCGGCCAAAATGGAGCGGATTAGCCAGAGTTTGCAAGTGAGCTAGTAACGATTTTCGCCACGAATGACACGAATTGCGCGAATTCAGAGGGTTTTAATTCGTGAAATTTGCGCGATTCGTGGCAGGTTTTGGATCTACTGAACCTGCATACCTAAAACCTTATGACCAAAATTTACGCCATCGCCAATCAAAAAGGCGGGGTGGGTAAAACCACCAGCGTCATCAACCTCAGCGCTTATCTGGCCGCCAGCGGCCGTCGGGCGCTGTTGGTGGATATGGACCCGCAGGCCAACGCCACCTCCGGCCTGGGTTACAACAAGTATGAGATGTCGCCTTCCACCTATGATCTGCTGCTGCAAACGACGGCCGTGGCTGACATGATCCTATCCAATGCCGAGTATGGCCTGGATATTTTGCCGTCCCATCCCGCCCTTTCCGGCGCGGAAGTGGAATTGGTGAACGCCATTGGCCGGGAGTACCGGTTGCAGCAAGCCCTGGAGCAGGTGAACGGCCGTTACGACTACATCCTCATAGATTGCCCGCCCAGCCTTAGCCTGCTCACCGTCAACGCCCTCACCGCCGCCCGCGACGGCATCCTCATCCCCGTCCAATGCGAATATCTGGCGCTGGAAGGGCTGTCCCAACTCACCCAAACCGTCGAACTGGTACGCAAATACCTCAACCCCAATTTGAAAATCCGAGGCTTGTTGATGACGATGTACGACAGCCGCACCAATCTCAGCCGCCAGGTGGTGGAAGAAGTGCGCAAATTTTTTCCCGACAAAGTGTTTCGCACCATCATCCCGCGCAACGTGCGCTTGAGCGAAGCGCCCAGTTTCGGCCAGCCCATCAACGTCTATGCCCCATCTTCCCCCGGCGGCATCGCCTACAAAGTGCTCACCGCCGAATTGATGAAAGGGGATCAGCAGCAGGAAGTGGTTTCATGAGCAAAAAAAGAGGTCTGGGGCGGGGATTGAACGCATTGATCCCCACCGCATCTGAACAAAACCAGGAAACGGGCGCGCGCGTTGTGCCCATCCAGCGCATCCGCCCCAACCCCCACCAGCCGCGCAGCGTGATGGATGAGTCCAGGCTGGCCGAGTTGGCCGCTTCCATCAAGGAGCATGGCCTGATCCAGCCGCTCATCGTCACCCAGTCCGGCGATGAATATGTGCTGATCGCCGGGGAACGGCGCTGGCGGGCTTTGCAGCAGGCCGGGTTGAAAGAGGCGCCGGTCATCGTCAAGGAAGCGACGCCGCAAACGATGCTGGAATTGGCGCTCATCGAAAACATCCAACGCGCCGACCTGAATCCGCTGGAGGAGGCGTATGCTTACCAGCAGTTGATGGATGAGTTTGGGCTGACGCAGGAGCAGGTGGCGCAGCGGGTGAGCAAAGGACGCTCCACCGTGGCCAACCTGGTGCGGCTGATTCACCTGCCCCCCAGCATCCAGCAGGCGGTGACGGACGGCCGTCTCTCCGGCGCTCACGCCCGCTCCCTGCTGCCCCTGCCCACGCCAGAGATGCAAATAGCGGCCATGAACCAGATCGTCAAGCTCAGCCTCAGCGTGCGCCAGACGGAAAACCTGGTGAAAAAGCTGCTGGCCGCTGAAAAACCGAAGCCGAAACCGAGGACACGGCCGTCCGCCGAACTGCTGGCGCTGGAGACGAAATTCGAGCAGCGGTTGGGAACCCGCGTCAACATCCAAAAGAGCCAAAAAGGGGGCAAGGTCGTCATCCATTATTACTCCGATGACGATCTGCAAGCCATTTACGAGACGATTTTAGGCCAGGAGACATGAAATTGATCGCTCTCTTGGGGAAAATTTGCAGTTGACGCTTCGCTGTTCCACCAGTAAAGTGTAAGGAAACAACTTTTGGAGAAAACTATGAACTGGTGGAATTACATCACGGTAGACCCGACCATATGTCATGGTAAAGCTTGCATTAAAGGCACACGCATCATGGTTTCCGTTGTCCTCGACAACCTGGCGGCCGGCCTGACAGCGGATGAAATCATTCAAAGCTACCCATCCTTAAGCCGGGAGGCCATACAAGCGGCCATAAGCTATGCCGCCGAATTAACTCGTGAACGCATCGTGGCCATTCCGGCTTGAGACGTGGTCATGAAATTCAAGATTGACGAGAATCTCCCGGTTGAGGTTGCCGAACTACTTCAACGGGAAGATTACGATACATTCACTGTTTTGGATCAGCGGCTTGGAGGCGAAGCAGATAGCGACATAGCCACAATTTGTCAACAAGAAAACCGGATCATTGTGACGCTGGATTTAGATTTTGCCGATATTCGCGCTTATCCGCCAAGAGATTTTGCCGGCTTGATCGTGTTACGGTTAAAGCAACAGGATAAACCGCACGTTCTGAAAGTTGTGGAGCAGTTGTTGAAAACTTTGCAGAGCGAATCACCAGAAAAAAAGCTATGGATTGTGGGCGAGCGTCGTATCAGAATTCGTGAATAAGCAACGCATGAACGCAGGCTGGCAAGCACCAGGCTGGTTCACCCGCCGGTTATGAAACAACTTATTGCAGAAAAACTAGACCAGACCACCGCCATCCTCAACGAATTCGACGTGGATGTGTGGCTCACCTTTGTCCGCGAAACCTCGCTCATGCCCGACCCGGCGCTGGAGCTGATCGCCGGGCTGGATTTCACCTGGCAGTCCGCCTTCTTGCTGGCGCGGGACGGCCGTCGCCTGGCCATCGTGGGTAATTTCGACGTGGATAACCTGCAAAACCTGGGGCTGTATGATGAGGTCATCGGCTACGAAAAGGGCATCCGCCAACATTTGCGCGACGCCTTAACCCGGCTCAATCCGCAAACCATCGCCATCAACACCTCCGAAAGCGACGTCGCCGCCGACGGGCTGACGCACGGCCTCTACCGCGCCCTGCTGGCCCATCTGCAAGAGACCCCTTTCGCCGACCGGCTGGTCTCGGCGGAACGGATCATTGCCGCCGCGCGCGGCCGGAAAACGGCGACGGAAGTGGCGCGGGTGCGGCAGGCTGTCGCTACCACCGAGCAGTTGTTCGCCGAAGTGGGCCAGTTTGTCCGGCCGGGGATGACGCAGCGGGAGATCGCCGCCTTCGTCCACAACCGGGTGGATGACCTGGGCTTAGGCTATGCCTGGCCTAAACCGTTCAACCCCATCGTCACCTGCGGGCCGGATTCGGCCGTGGGCCACGCCGCGCCGGGGGATGTGCCATTGCAAAAAGGGCACACCCTCCACCTCGACCTGGGCGTCAAGCAAAACGAGTACTGCTCCGACCTGCAGCGCATGTGGTACGTGCTGGACGACGGCGAAACCGCGCCGCCGCCGGAGGCGCAGCGCGCCTTTGATGTGGTCTACGGAGCCATCAAGTCGGGAGAAGGGGCGCTGCGTCCCGGCGTTCCCGGCTGGCAGGTGGACAAAGCAGCGCGGGATTTCATCGCGGCCAACGGCTACCCGGAATACATGCACGCCTTCGGCCATCTGCTGGGGCGGACGGCGCACGACGGCGCCACGGTGCTGGGGCCGCAGTGGGAGCGATACGCCGGGATTTGCAATCTGCCGGTGGAGGCGGGGAATATTTTCACGCTGGAACTGCATGTGGTGGTCCCCAACCGGGGTATCATGAGCCTGGAGGAGGATGTGCTGGTGACGGAGACGGGGGTTGAGTATTTGGGCGCGCCGCAGACGGAACTGTGGACGATTGGCGATTTTTGATTTTGGATTTTGGATTGAATGCCCCCGGCAACCCACCCATTGACGATAGACAGAAAAGAGTTTACCGTAACCATTTCACCACAATATCAGATAACGTTGCCCGCTTCTGCGTGTGAATCGCTTGGTTGGAAGCCTGGACAAAAATTACAGGCGCTCCCTTACCAAAACAGGATTACACTCTTGCCGGTTCCGAAACCGGAAGAGATGCGCGGGTTTCTCAAGGGGATAGACACCGCAATCCCCCGCGAACCAGATCGTGAATTCTAAACTATGCTCCCTACCCTCTCCCACTTCCAAGCCAACCAACTGCTGCAAGCCAAAGCCAGCGGCGCAGATAGCTGCCCCGTCTCCCTCGACCTGAACCTGACACAAACGGCCGTCCCCCTCACCCCCGATCACCTCACCCTCCCCGACAATCAAACCCTCACCTGGCCCCAAATCGCCGAAATCGCCGGCAGCGAACTCGCCTGCTACCGGGTAGAAAACGGCGACATCGCCAAAATCCAGATTTTCTCCGAAGCGTTCAACCGTTTTTACAGTCTCATGCCCACCGGCGGCGCGCCCACCATGCTCATCTCCGGCATCCCCATGCACCGCATCAAAAACAGTGACCCGCACCGGGACACGTTGAGCAAAATCAAAGCCATCGCCCCCATCGCCGGGCCGCTGTTGGACACGACGATGGGGCTGGGGTACACGGCCATCGAAGCGGCCAAAACGGCCGTCCACGTCACTGCCATCGAGCTTGATCCGGCCGTGGTCGAAATTTGCCGCCAGAATCCCTGGTCGCAAGCGTTGTTCACCGCGCCTAACATCACCCGGCTCACCGGCGACGCTTTTGACCGGGTGGAGCAATTTGCTGACGGCCAGTTTGCCCGCATTTTGCATGATCCGCCCACCTTCAGCCTGGCCGGGCATCTCTACTCAACCGAGTTTTACCGGCAGTTGTACCGGATTTTGCAGGGGAATGGCCGTCTCTTCCATTACATTGGCAACCCCAAGAGCAAATCCGGCGCCGGCGTGACGCGGGGCGTGGTGCGCCGTTTGCAAGAAGCCGGATTCCGCCGCGTCAAGCCCCGGCCGCAGGCGTTTGGGGTGGTGGCGATGAAGTAATCAGTGTTCAGTAATCAGTAATCAGTATTCAGTTGTCAGTCGGTGATTTACACTGGATACTGAACACTGAAACCAGCTGAACGCTCCGCGTTCCCGTTGACGCAGAGCGTTGTCTTTTCTCATTCCACGCAGAGCGTGGAACGAGTCGGAAGTAACTGATTATTTCCCCTCAAATTGAGCGGGACGTTTTTCCAGGAAGGCGTGAACGCCTTCGTTAAAATCGTGGCTGCGGGCGGCCACTTCTTGCAGGTGGGCTTCGTACTCCAGCGCTTCGGCCAGGCTCATGCCCCAGGCGCGGTTCATGGCCCGTTTGGTCAGGCCAAAGGCCAGGGTGGGGCCGGACGCCAGTTTTTGCGCCCAGGCTTGCGCCGTTTCCATGAGTTGGTCGCCGGGAACGACCCGGTTGACGATGCCCCAGGCCAATGCCTGGTTCGCCGGGATGCGGTCGGCGGTGATCGCCATTTCGTAGGCACGGCCGTATCCCACTATCCGGGGCAGAAACCAATTGGTGCCGCTGTCAGGAACCAGTCCCACCTTGCTGAACGCCAGCATGAAACTGGCCCTGTCGGAAGCGATGCGGATGTCCGCGGCCAGCGCTACGCCGCAGCCAGCCCCCGCCGCGATCCCGTTGATGGCGCTGATGATCGGCTTTTCCAACCGCACCATGCCCAGGATCAGCCGGTGGTAGCCATGCCGCAGATGTTGGCCGATGGAGAACTCACCCTGCCGCTCCTGCACCTCGGCCAAATCTTGCCCGGAGGAAAAGCCGCGTCCGGCCCCGGTGAGGATGATGGCCCGCACCGCTTTGTCCTTGCCCGCTCGTTTGAAGGCGGCCGTGGCTGCTTGAATCATAGGGTCGGTGAAGGCGTTGAGGGCGTGCGGCCGGTTGAGGGTGATGGTGACGACGCCATCGGCCGTTTCGTACAAGACAAATTCATCGCTCATGAAACCTCTCCTGACCTGCGAGGTTTCCAAAACCTGGCAGGTCTCGCTGCCCAAAAACGAAAAACGTAAAACGTAAGGGGTGGTTACGTTTTACGTTTTACGTTTTACCGGGGCATAACCAACCTCAAAATGGGAGGTCGTCATCATCCTCAAACCATTCTCCGGCATCCATATCGCTCAGATCGTCGTCGTCCCAATCTTCCATGTCCTCGTCGTCCCACTCTTCCATACCAGCCTCAATATCCTCGTCGCTGATGTTATACTCTACCGGAAAAGAGACCCAGAGCATCAAGAGCGGCCCCTCCTCCATTTTCTTGAGCCGCATGGCGATGACATCCACCTGCTGCCGCGCCCGCACCTCATCGGGAAAGTCGAGCCGCACCGGGCGGTTTTCTTTCCATGCCGTCTGGCAGCGTTCCATGATGCTTGCGCCATTCATGGTACGCAGTTGCACCATGGCCGCTTCTCGTTCTTCCGGGCTTTCCAACAAGGATTCCAGCCACACTTGCGGACTGGGAATGAACTCAGGCGTGGGGCCTTCGATAATTTCGATTAACTCAGGTTTTAATTCGGTCACTTTTTTGCACCGTTTTTCATAAATTTTGCGCCAAGTCTACTCGTTGATGTGGGTGTTGGCAACTGTTTTTATTTAAGGAGGCGGCTCCAACCGTTTGACACTTGTTGCTTTGCCGCTATAATTTAGTCTTGGCTAAAATTTGATTTCGGCTAACCAACAGCGAGGCAGATGTGAATAAGGAACATTCGCAGGCAACCCAAGATTACCTGAAAATCATCTACAAACTGATCGCGCGCAACGGCCGTGCCACCACTTCCCAAATCGCGGGAGCTTTGGCAATCACCCCCGCTTCCGTGACCGGGATGCTGCAAAAAATGGCCCAGTCCCAGCCTCCCTTGCTCGAATATCGCAAGCATTACGGCGTGACGTTGACCCCGACAGGTGAACGGGCCGCCCTGGAAATCATCCGCCACCATCGCTTGCTGGAACTGTTTTTGGTGAAAACGCTCGGTTACTCCTGGGACGAAGTTGATGAAGAAGCCGACCGGCTGGAACATGTCATCTCGGAAGAGATGGAGCGGCGGATCGCCGAATTCCTGGGTCATCCCGAATCAGACCCGCACGGACACCCCATCCCCTCCCCCGACCTGGAAATCCTGCCCACGGCCGACCGCCCGTTGAGCGATCTGCGCCCCAAGCAACAGGCCATCATCTGCCGGGTGCGGGATGATGATGACGAACTGCTGCGCTATTTGGATCAGGTAGGGCTGCAAATGGACGCTCGACTCACGGTTCTTGATTATGTGCCGTTTGATGGCAATTTGCATGTCCAAATTGAAGGGCAGGACCAGCCCATCGTCGTCGGCACGCAAGTGAGCCAGAACATATTTGTGCATTTACTCGAATTTCAGTAGATCAACATTTCCGAACGAGCTTTATCAAGACATTCTGACCATGATGGGATCGGGTACATCCCCCCACCAAACCTGGCAGCGATGAGTATTTTAATGAAGCAAAGATTCACCAGACGAGAGTTTATCAAGCTGAGCGGGGCGGGAGTAGCCGGTTTAACTGGCGTCACTGGCATCAGTCGTTTGGCTAAAAATTCAACGCCGGAACGACGGGAACAGACAGGCCTTTCTCTAAATGCTCATGATCATGGGGATGCGGGGACGCTGGGGCAAGTGGATCATGAGGCCAATGGCTTTGACCCGCACGAAATCCTGACTGATTTTGATTATGGCGAGGTGACGGAGGAAAACGGCCGTGTAGTGCGTGAATGGCGGATAACGGCCGTAGACCGCGAATTCGAGATTGAGCCCGGCCTATTTTCCCCCGGTTGGGTATACGGCAGCGCCACCTCGGCCGCTTCTCGCCGCGCCGGGCATCTCGTCGGCCAATGTCCTGGGCCAACCATGCGCTGCGTTGAGGGAGAACTGCTGCGGGTGCATTTCACCAACGCCAATGTCCATCCGTATACCATCCACTTTCACGGGATTGACTCGGCGATGATGGATGGCGTGCCGGGAGTGGGCCGGGGCGTCCTCAATCCAGGCGAGTCATTCACCTATGAATTTACAGCCAAACCATTTGGCTGCCACCTGTATCACTGCCACGCTTTCCCCCTCAAGCGACACATTCACAAAGGATTATACGGCGCATTCATCGTAGACCCCGATCCGGAAAAGCATACCGGCCAGGAAAAAGAAATCGCCAAGACGCGCCATCACCAATACCCGGAAAACGGTGATTTCAATGAAATGGTGATGGTCATGAATGGCTTCGACACCAATTTTGATGGGGATAACGAAGTTTATGCCGCCAATTCAATCGCGTTTGCCTACATGAATCAACCCATCCAAATCCGCGCCAATCAGCGTCAACGGCTCTATCTCATCAACCTGACGGAATTTGACCCCATCAATTCCATGCACATCCATGCTAATTTCTTCGACTACTACGATCATGGCACCACCCTCACACCTACGCTGAAAACGGTAGACACGATCATGCAATGTCAGGCGCAGCGCGGCATTCTGGAGTTCTCTTTTGCCGATTTTGAACCGGGTTTATTCATGTTCCACGCCCACCAGAGCGAGTTTGCCGAGTTAGGCTGGATGGGCTTTTTCGAAGTGGTCAGGCAGCAGGAGAACAATCATGCAACATTCAAAAACAATTCCACCAAATCCCCGGCGCAAATGGTCGTTGGCTTTTCTGCCCCCGCTGTTGCTCGCCGTTCTCATTCTGGCCTTCATCACCCTGAACCCGCTCAGTTTCTTTAGCGGCGCTTTCCCGCCATTGGAAGAGCTTTCTTTTCAGCAGGTTCGTTTTGTTGAGCCGGGACAGATGGAAGTAGATGTCATGAATGGCGGGCCAGACCCGGTGACGGTGGCTCAGGTTATGGTGGATGATGCTTACTGGCAGTTTGAGATGGAGCCGGAGCAAACGCTCAATCGTCTGGATCAGACAACCATCCGTTTGTATTACCCCTGGGTTCAAGATGAACCGTTACCCATCACGCTGATTACGGCAACGGGCGTGACCTTTGAAACAGAAGTAGAGGCAGCGGTTTTGACGCCGCAGGCAGACGGCCGTACCCTCATAGCCTACGGTCTGCTGGGGATTTATGTGGGGGTGATTCCCGTTGTCCTGGGAATGCTCTGGTTCCCCTTCCTGCGCCAGATTGACCGCAAATGGATGAATACCATTCTGGCGCTAACCATCGGCCTGCTGGTGTTCCTGTTTGTAGACACGATTTTGGAAGCATTGGAATTGGCCGAGGCGGTTCCCGGTGTTTTCCAGGGCGTGCCGGTCGTTTTCTTTGGTATGCTGTTAAGCCTGGGAACGCTGCTCGCCGTCAGCCAACGGCAAGGGGATCGTTCGCCATTGGGTATTGCCACGCTCATCGCTTTGGGCATCGGCTTGCATAATCTGGGCGAGGGATTGGCCATTGGCGCCGCCTTTGCCACCGGGGCGGCGGGGCGGCAGCCGGTATCTTGGTGATGTATTTGACCGCTTTTCTGGTAAAGTTCTAACCAAATTTATAGTGTGGTTGATACTGATTGAGACACAGGAGAAAACAGCATGATTCCCAACATAGTCAAAAGCCGCATGGATGCCCGCCGCTGGCAAAAACATTACGACGCTCAGGCTCCCCGAACCGGCGATCCGGCCCCCGATTTTGAGCTGACCGATGTACCCGGAGAAACCGCCATTCGCCTGTCCCAAATCGTCGGCGAAAAGCCCATCGCCTTAATTTTTGGCAGTTTCACCTGACCGCCTTACGTCAAGGGGACGGTCCGTCTCCAGGATTTGTACCGTAAATATCAGGAGCAGGTGCGGTTTTTGAATATCTACATCCGCGAGGCGCACCCGGTGGACGGATGGTGGTTTGGCAAGGGGCTGCCCAAACTGTTCTTGAAGCTAACCGGCTCCAAAGCGGCGTTGGATGTGTATGATCCGCACACGATGGCGCAGCGGCGGGCGACGGCCGTCGCCTGTGAAACGGCTTTGCAGTTTGGCGTGCCCACGCTGGTGGATGAGATGGATGATCGGGTGAATAAAGCGTATGCTGCCTGGCCGACCCGCTTGTATCTGGTGGGGTTGGACGGCCGTATCGTCTATCATGGCGGCCTCGGCCCCTTTGGCTTCAAACCGACTGAACTGGACAGGGTGATTGAGCAATATCTGGCGCAAATGGGGGTGGCGGCCTGAGAGAGACGGCCGTTTTGTGTATAATGTCAGCAAGATGAAAACGTTAGCAGAAATCAAACAGCTTTTGCAGGCAGAAAAACCATATCTGGCTGAATGATAGAGGAGTTCGGACATGAACCATCGACATCCGATATTTTGCATCCTGCCCCCCCACATGCTGCAAGAAATCGCAGAAAAAGGCAACCCCGCCCAACGGCAGATGGCTATCAGCAACCTGACCGAATCGGCGGAAGTGCGGGGGCGGCGGCAGGCGTTGACCAGTTTTGCCGTCCTGCGCGTGGCCCGACTGGTGGAGGGCAAACAGCGGGTCATTTACGACGCCGGGCAAGGCGCGGCGCTACCCGGCCGCCGGGTGCGCGGCGAAGACGATCCCGCCACCGGCGATGCGGCGGTGGATGAAGCGTATGATGGCGCCGGGGTGACGTATGATTTGTTTTGGGAGGTGTACGGCCGTAAATCCATTGACGCCAAAGGGATGCGGCTCGACGCCACCGTCCATTACAAGCGGGGATACGACAACGCTTTTTGGAACGGGCAGCAGATGGTGTACGGCGACGGCGACGAAGACCTGCCAGAACCAGATCGGCTGTTCAACCGGTTCACCGTCGCCGTGGACATCATAGGCCATGAGCTGACCCACGGCGTCACCCAGCACGAAGCCGCTCTGGTTTACCGGGATCAGCCCGGCGCGCTCAACGAATCCATCTCCGATGTGTTTGGCGCGCTGGTGAAACAACGGCTGCTGGGACAAACCGCCCGCGATGCGGATTGGATTATCGGCAGCGGCCTTTTTACGGCCGCCGTCAACGGCGTAGGATTGCGTTCCATGAAAGAGCCGGGCGCAGCGTATGACGACCCGGTCCTGGGCAAAGACCCGCAGCCGGGCCACATGGATGATTACAAAAACGTCACCTACGACAATGGCGGCGTCCACATCAACTCCGGCATTCCCAACCGGGCGTTTTACGTGGCTGCGTTTGAATTAAACGGCTTTGCCTGGGAAAAGATGGGCAAAATCTGGTACGTGGCGCTGCGCGACAAGCTGACCGCCACTTCCAATTTCCAGGATACGGCCAACGTTACCTTTGAAGTGGCGGGCGGTTTGTTTGGCAGCGGCAGTTTGGAGCAGCAGGCGGTGCGGACCGGTTGGAATGAGGTGGGGATTCAGGTTACGGCCGTGCCCGATGATGGTGACGACAACGGCGGCGACATCCCGCAGCCCGAACCGGACGGCTGTTTGCCTACGGTAAAAGCGTTGTTAGGTTTTTGAGGTGAAACATGCGCGTTTATTTTGAACGAACCGGTGGATTGATGGGAATGCGGCTGTCCGGCGCGATGGACACCGCCACCATGCCCCAAAAAGAGGCGATTGAACTGCAACACCTCATCATGACCGCCGCCAACTATCTTGAAAAACGAGACCTCGAAGCGGAGCCGCCCGGCAGCGTGGATACCTTTCAATACCGGCTGGTGGTGGATGATGGGAAAAAACGGCAAGAGTATGAGATGACGGAAGAGACGGCGCCTGATGAAATACGGCCGTTGCTGCGCCATCTCACCATTTTGGCCCGATCCTACCCCGACGATCCCGAAGCTTAGCCGCAAAAGAGGCGTGAAAACCAACAACCTCCTCTTCTAACCAGTGTATAATCCACCTAGCGGATTTACACTATCTTGAAGAGGAGCGCATTGCCGTGACCTGGAAAGTCTTATTCGTTGACGATGAACCGCTTGCCCGCGACCTGTTTCGCATGGTCTTGGAACGGGCCAAATTCCAGGTGATTGGAGCCGAAGACGGCCTGGAAGCCTTGGCCATTATCAAAGAGCAAAAGCTAGACGCCGCCATTCTCGATGTCATGATGCCGGGGATGGATGGATTTTCGCTTTGCCGCGCCATCCGCGCCGAGCCAGAAACGGCCGCTCTCCCCATCATCATCCTCAGCGCCCGCAACCACGAAAGCGCCGTTGAAGAGGGACTAGAGGCCGGAGCCAATCTGTATCTCTCCAAGCTTACCCCCCACCGCGAAATCGTCCAGCGCTTGCAATCCTTGCTGGAAGCCGCCGCGGTTAAGGTAGGCTAATCCGCTTTTTCCACAACCCGTTTGGCCGCCGCCAACTGCGTTTGCAGGGCGGTTTCGGCTGTGCCGCCCACATTCCCCCGATTTTCCAACGCCGTTTCCATCTGCAATGCTTGCGCCGCGTCAGCTTCAAACGCGGAATGAATGGCCTGCAACTCGGTGAGAGAGACGGCCGTCATCGCCACCCCCTTCTCCTCTGCCAGCCGCACCACCTGCCCCACAATCCCATGCGCCTGCCGGAACGGAACCCCCTTTTTCACCAGATAATCCGCTAAATCCGTGGCCAGCAAGCCCGGTTCTAACTGCGCCGCCATCCGTTCCGGGCGCAGTTGCAGGGTGCGGATCAGCCCGGCCATCACCGGCAGGGCCAGCGCCAGCGTGTCAAAGGCGTCAAACAGCGGCTCTTTGTCCTCCTGTAAATCCTTGTCGTAGGTGGACGGCAATCCCTTCAGCGTGGTTAGCAAGCCGGTCAAATGGCCGATGAGACGGCCGCTCTTCCCCCGCGTCAATTCCAGCGTATCCGGGTTCTTCTTTTGCGGCATCAGGCTGGAGCCGGTGCTGTAGCCGTCGTCCAGCCGCACAAAACCAAACTCGGCCGCGCTAAACAGGATGAGCTGCTCGGACAAGCGGCTCAAATGCAAACCGACCATCGCCGCCGCGTAGAGAAAATCGGCGGCAAAATCCCGGTCAGAGACGGCGTCCAGGCTGTTGGCAGAGACGGCCGCAAAGCCCAACTCCCGCGCCAGCGCCTCCCGATCCACCGGAAACGCCGTCCCCGCCAACGCCGCCGAACCCAACGGCAGAACCGCCGCCTGCGTTTTGGCCGCCGCAAACCGTCCCCTATCCCGCGCCAGCGGCCAGAAATGGGAAAGCGCCCAATGCCCCCAGGTGACGGGCTGGGCGTGCTGCAAATGGGTGTAGCCGGGCATGGGCAGCGTCAAATTCGCTTCGGCACTGGCGATGAGGGCGTTTTGCAAACCGGCCAGCCAGCTGTCCGCCTGCTGGCAAGCCCGCATCACCCACAGCCGGAAATCGGTGGCGACCTGGTCGTTGCGGCTGCGGCCGGTGTGCAGTTTGCCGCCTACCTGGCCCACAATTTCGGTGAGACGCCGCTCCACGGCCGTATGCACATCCTCATCCCCCGGCGCCAACTCGAAGGAACCGGCCGCAAATTCGGCCCGCACCTGTTCTAACCCGGCGATGATCGTTTTTGCTTCGACGGCCGTCAACACGCCGGCCGCTGCCAGCCCTCGCGCCCAGGCCGCGCTGCCGCCGATGTCCTCGTCGGCCAGCCGGACATCAAATTGGATGCTGGCATTGAATTGGTGAACTAGCGAATCGGTGGCCTTAGCGAAACGGCCGCCCCACAGTTTGTTCATGACATCTCCCTAGCAGTTTGTCGAAAAAGTTATCATAGCCACACGGATACAACGGATGAGACGGATTTGGGTGTGTTTCATTTACTTTACCAACACGGCAGGCAGATAAATCTGCTGCTACAATTGCGAAGTCGGCCTTCGCCGACTCGGCTCTAACCGGCGAAGGCCGGTTTTGCAGTTGTTGCCGCGAATTCATTCGTTAAGTATTTGAAACACACCTGACGGATTTTTACGGATAAACCAAAGAAAATCCGCGCAAACCCGTTAAATCCGTACCATCCGTGTACCCAATCATTTGTTCTTCAACAGCCTGTTAGCTAAAAATCACCCACAACCCGACCAGGATCATCAACGCGCCCACACCGCCATGCACCAGGCTGGCCCGTTTGTCGCCAAACAGTTCCCGGCTGGCGGCCATGCGCGGGCTGTCCCAATAAAATTTGAGGCGAAAGATGACGCTGAGCAGAATCCCCGCGCCCCAAATCGCCATCATGCCGCTGACGATCAATAGTCCCATGGTTTTTCCTACAATGAAAGCAAGAGCAAGAGGAAAAGACTCTTGCTCTTGTTCAAATTTGATAATCGCTGTTAAAACTCACGTACTGGTGAGTCGGGTTAGTTGTTCAGATGGTATCACGGCCGTATCACCACCGGCAAATAAACAGTAAACGATGTCTGACCAAACAGAGCGTATTGTCCTATCTGGCACACTTCGGCCGTGAACCTGTTCGTTTCCGTATCTAGCTGCGGCGTAAATGACGTGGCGCAAACGGTAGCTGCCTCCACCCAGACCGCGCCGTCCCCATCCCAGTAGAACAGACGCAAGCTGTCCTCATTCACGCCAGCCACATCGGCGTCGCTGTATTCAATGGTCAAGGTCGCCGGCACAGTGAACGTCAGCCCCGGCGTTTGCCGGCCCCCTTGCTCCGCATCCAGATAGAAGTGGTGGTTGGTTGTTGTGTACCCATCCGGCGGCTCAAACGTCGGCGTAATCGTCCCTGTTTGCTGGAAGGTGCGGGCGGCTGACCCGCTGGCCAGATTCGTCAAGTACATCGTCGTATCTGTCGTCACCGCCCCGGCCTGAAACTGTGCCAAAGTTACATTACTTTGCCCATCCACAAACTGCACCATGCTGCCACTGCCCGGCCATACATTCCCGGAACTGCCAGGCTGGTAAAGTCTCCCTCCAAATGACCATGTAGTGACAGAATTATGAGATATTGTTGATGTAAATGGGTCCGTTTTTCCCGTTGCTGGGTTTATACCAGGGTTTAGATATTTAGGAACAAAAAGGAAACCGGCAGGCTTTTCAATTTCAAGGAGATATATACCATCCCACCAACCAATAAAAATCGCCAGACCGTTGTTTGTCAATTCCGTCTCTTGAATCTTGTTATTGTTGATATCCCATAGGTGTACCTTGACATTTGTGGGCGAACCATCAACAATGCCATCCAGATTGTTGTCCTGGTTTACGAACATATAAATAGTGTCAAGTGTAGTATAACCTGCATCCCATGTCGTTATTTGTTGGCCTGCAGACAAGGTAAATGTCACAGTTTGACCGGTCACAGGATCAGGATCGCTGTCAATGGTATCATCATTCCCCTGGTCTTGTGGGCTTAGGGCATCCAAATTCCTCTTCTTAAGAGACGGTGGGAATTTTAGGGCATAGGTACCTGGAACTAAATTGGTGAAGGTATAATAACCGTTAGCGTTGGTGCGTGTGGTAGAAACCACGAAGTTGCCGCTGAGCAATGTCACGGTGATCCCAGAAAGACGAAAGGTTTCTGTGACGGCCCGAATACCATTATAATCCAGTTCAAACCAAACCTGCCCGCCAAGTAAAATAGGAGGTTGGTACGCGCCAGCGTCCCAGGTTGTCATCACAGCCCCGGCCGAAACCGTAAAGCTGATCGTCTCGGCAAAAGTGGGGCTGGATGACGTGGGATCAGCGTCGCTGTCCAGCGCATCGTCGCCGCCCTGGTCGCGGGGGCTGAGGTAGTAGCCTCCTGGCGGGCTGAAGCTGAGGAAGTAGTCGCCGGGCAGGACGTTGGTGAAGGTGTAGTAGCCGTTGGCGTCGGTCGTTTTGCTGTCCAGGGGGAAGGTGTTGCCCACAAAGTATAAACCGACGGTGGCCCCGGCCAGCCCCGGCTCGCCCGCATCTTGGATGCCGTCGCCATCCAGGTCATGCCAGACGCGGTCGCCAATAGTGGCGGGCAGGGGGTACATGCCGGCGTCTTGCGTTTTGTCTACCTGCCCCGGATTTAGCGTGAAGTAGCCGGTTCCGCCGCTGGTTTCATCTACGTCGCTGTCGCTGTCGTTATCTGGCGCGGCCGGGTTTTGGAAGGGGCTGTATTCCCATCCGGCCGGTTTCTCCACTTTGATGTAGTAATTGCCGGGGATGACGTTGGTGAAGGTGTAGTAGCCGTCGCCGTTGGTGAACAGGGTGTCTACTACGCCCGTGCCGTTACGCAGGGTGACGGTGATGCCCGGTTTGCCCGGTTCTTCGCCGTCCTGGATGCCATCGCCGTCCACATCGTACCAGACGCGGTTGCCTACGGCGGCCAGTTCCACCACCCCCGCGTCCCAATCAAGGTTGTTCTCGTTTTCCGCCAGCGGGAAGGGGAGGGTGTTGCCGCCCGCATCCACGTCGCTGTCCACATCCTCGGCAGCGACATCCGGCTGGGTGAAAATATAGCCGGACGGCCGGGCAAACTTCAACCAGTAATCGCCGGGAGCCGCGCTGAAACTGTAATCGCCGTTGCTGTTGGTGCTGGTGGTTTTGAGCGGCGTGTTAGATCCGGAGATGTACAAGGTCACAGTGACGCCGCTCATGCCGTTTTCGCCCGCGTCCTGTCGTCCGTCGTAGTTGGCGTCGTTCCAAACCCGGTCGCCGAGGGTGGCGGGGCGGTACATGCCCGCGTCCCAGGTCGGCTGGTCTGCGCCGGAAGTGAGGGTGAAGACGGCCGTCGCCCCCGTCACCACATCGGCGTCGCTGTCCATGAAGTCAAACGTGGCCTGATCGCGCGGGCTGAACAGGTAGCCGGATGGCAGGGTGAAGGAGATGATGTATTGTCCTGGCGTTACGTTGGCAAAGGTGTAGGTTCCGGAGATGTTGGTGGTCTGGCTCATCAGGGATTGGCCGGCGGCCGTATTCAACGTCACCGGCACCCCCTGTACTCCCGGCTCGCCCGTGTCTTGAACGCCGTCCGCGTTCCAGTCCAGCCACACTTTATCGCCCACAGCAACTGATTGGGAACTGCCGAAATTGATCGTTTGGTCTTGTCCGCTGGCAGCGATGAAACTAACAGTGACGGTAACGGCCGTCCAACCGGCCGTCACTTCTTGGGTAACGGTATAAACGCCCGTCCCCAGGTTGGTGAAAGCGTAATATCCGGCAGCGTCGGTGGTGGCGCTGACTTCGCCGCTGTCGCGGACGCCATTGTTGTTTGCATCCAGAAAAATATATTCGCCACTGAGCGGCTGATCGCTGCCGTCAAATAGCCCATTGGCATTCATATCCTCATATTTGACGCCGCTGACGCTGATGGTTTTGAAGTTGCCAAAGTTGACGCCGCCCACATACGCCCCGCTGGTGAGGGTGATGGCATGATAGGCTGGGTCAATGGGGTACGTCTGTATCCAACCCGTCCGGGTGACTTCTTGCACGATGTATGCGTCCGGAGCCAGACCGGCAAAGGCGTATTGCCCGGAGATATTGGTGGTGGTCGTTATTTCCCCGGCGTCGAGGACGCCATCATTATCGGAATCGAGGTAAATGGTCCAGGTACCGCCCTGAGTGGCGCCTTCAGGCTGGTCGGCAAAAGTACCATCTCCGCGGCCGGGCAGAATGGCAAGCCCGCCGAGCAGGAAACCGTTGCTGGGATTGATATTCTTCCCTGTGCCGCTGGCGATGATATCGAGCGCCCCGTCTTGGGTTATGTCAGCCAGGGCGATGTTGGCGACGGTAGTCAGCCCGGTCTCGAAATCGGTTCCCGAGCCAAACCCGCCGCTGCCGTTGTTGAGGTAGACGCTGACAGTCTCATCTATATCATTCCCGGTGATGAGATCGTCTTTTCCGTCCCCGTTCACATCCTCCAGAGCCAGCGCAACCGCCTTGTTGGAAACCGGATAATCGGTCTCCGCCCCAAACCCGCCAGCGCCATCCCCGAACATGACCGAGACGTGATCCTGGTATGCGAGTACAGCCAGGTCGAGGTAGCTGTCGTTGTTGATGTAGCCCAGAGCCAGCCGGTCGAAGCCGCCGCTGCCGTAGGTTTTGGTGATCAGCGTGAAGCTGCCCAAGCCGTCGTTGGTGAGTGCGAAGAGAGTCTCGCTGAAAACACCCCCTGCGTATGCTATACCGACCACGTCAACATCAGAGTCGCTGCCCAAGTCGGCTGTGGTCATTTCTTGTACGGATAGGTTGGTCAGCGAGATAGGCGTGTCGGCGCTAAGTGTGCCGTTCCCGTTGCCCAGATAGATATTGAGTTGATTGTTGTAGCTATTTGTCGAAATCAGATCGAGGTAGCTGCCGTTCACGTCCGCCAGATAGAGGGGTTGCAATGCCCCGCTTGCCTGCATCCAAACGGTGGGGGAGATGAACTGCCCATTCCCCACTCCCAGGTACAACTCGTAACCACGGTCGTCGGAGGCGTCGTACACGATGTCCGGGTTCCCGTCTTCGTCCATATCTCCAACCCCAAAGGCTCTGCCCTGCGTCAAGATTATGATGGGATCGCGCACATTGTAAACGACCGAATCGGTCAACACCCCGTAACCGGTGTTGATAAACACCTCCAGCCAGTTTTTGTCAATACCTTCGGTCACATTGGCAACCAGATCGAGGTCGCCGTCCCCATCCAAATCATGGAGAATAAATGGCATCCCGTCTGACTCTGAGTTCTGAGCGTCGATATTGAAGCGGCCGGGCAGGCCATCGCCATCCATATCTTCAAACTTGCGCCCCGAAATAATGCCGCCCTGAGCGAAGCCAAAGTCCACGGACAGGTTGCTGTTGGCGTCGCCATCGCCATCGTTAGTCGGTTCGCCGCCATAACTGAGCGTCACCGCCTGAGCCACCGCGCCTTGCCCGCTGACGTCGTCGCCGTTGTCGTCATCGTTCAAATCATTGTCCGGGTCGGGCGCGGGCACGCCGTTGCCGTTGCTGCTGACTCGGTTGTACAAGGGATTGAACGAGGCGTTGAAGTTGATGGGATCCACCTGCACAATGTAGTCGCCGGGGATAAGGGTGGTAAAGGTGTAAAGCCCACCGCTGTCTGTGCTGACGCTGATGATGAAGGTGTCGGTGATGGGGCTGAACTGGTTGTTTTGGTCAATATCCTGGTACAGATTCAGAATGACTTCGGGGATGCCTTGTTCACCGTTGGCCGGTTCATAGAGGCCGTCGCCGTCGCTGTCGTCCCAGACCAGGTTGCCCAGAGCCAGGGATTGGACGGTGTCGGTGTCTACGGCCGTTTGCACACTCGTTGGTTCCGAGATAATCGCCGTGTTCGTGATTAGCGCCGTCGTTTGCGTAAACGGCCCCGTCACCGTCCCCTCTACCGTCACCTGGTTAAAGCCGCCATAAGCTGCTACGCCAAAGGCAGGCCAGATGACGCTGTGTATGGTGGGACTATAGACCCCGCCGCCATTGGCCGCCACAAAACCGACGCCCGGCGGCAGCACGTCAGCCATCGCCACATTCAACGCATCCTGATCGCCGTTATTGGTCACGGTGATGGTGTAAATGAGCGTGTCGCCCGGATAAACGGTGGTGAGATTATCCGTTTTGCTGATGGACAGATCGGCGTTTTTCAGCAGCGGCGTGGTATCGGTGGATAGGGTGGGGGTTCCCGCGCTGTCGCTGATACTGGCCGTATTCGTAATCATCGTCACATTGCTGGGCAAAAAGCTGGAGATGGTGACGCCAAACGTCACCACGCCCCCGTTCGCAGCCGCCAAACTGCCAACGGAATAAGAACACGCCGCGCCCGCTGGCGCGCCATCAGCGCAGCTCCAACCGCCGCTGCTGGCCGCCGCATTAAACACCGTGTACGCCGGCACGGTATCGCTGATGGTGACGTCGTTGGCCGTGCCGCTGCCCGCATTGCTGTAGGTGAGGGTATAAGTGACGGTATCGCCGGGCACGGCCGTCATCCCGCCATCATCTTTCACCAGCGTCAAATCAGGCAGTCCGCTCTGGCTGGCGACCCAGCGGGCGAAATTATAACTGTCAACGCCGCTGGCCGTGGTAAACATGCCGCCAGCGTATAAATCCGTCCCTAGCAAGCCTAAACCATTCACCGTGTCCGTCATTTCACAGAAAGGCGGCGACGGCTGTATCCCCAGCCCGGCGTCCAGCGCCGACCAGGCGCTGCCATCCCACAGGGCGATGTTATTTGCGGAAACGCCGCTCGCTGTCTGGAACGTCCCGGCGGCGTATATTCGCGTGTATATTTCGTTGCTGTCTGTCTTGATAGCGTTCACTCTGGCCGATAGACAAACCGTGCCCAAACCGCTCCCCAACGGCGACCAACTGCTGCCGTTCCACTGCGCGATATAGTTAATCCCTCCCGTTTGCGTAAATGCGCCGCCTGCGTAAAGCGTGCCAAAAGCATCCATATCCAGCGCGTACACTTCACTGTTTAACCCCGACCCCAGCCCTGACCAACTGCTGCCGTTCCATTGGGCGATGTTGGCCACACTAGCGCTTCCCGCTTTGTCAAAGTAACCGCCCACGTACAGCGTTGGGCTGATCGCCGCCAGCGCATCCACCACTGGAAAAAGGCTGCCCATACTGCCGCCCACATCTGACCAACTGCCGCTGCCGGTGTGCCAACGCGCCAACCCTGGCGCAGGCACATTCAGCGTGCCGCAGCTGCCGGTGGTGGCCGCGCCGTCAAATAAACCGCCCACGTAGACATAATTCCCCATCACTGCCAGCGCGTACACGTCGCCGTCCACCCCTACTTGGCCGCCGCTGTCCGCCATCACCGACCAGGTTTGGCTGGATGGCGACCAGCGGGCCAGACGGCAGGCCAATGGCCCGGCGTTGGTGCCGTCAATGCGGGCCAGCCGGCCGCCCACGTACACATCGCCGCTGACTGGGTCTATGGCGATAGCCAGCACGTCGCCGCTGACGCCGTTGTAACCGTTGCCGTCTATCAGCGCGTTCCAACTGCTCCCGTCCCACATGGCGATGTTGTAGGCGGTGACGCCGCCCGCCTGGTTAAATAAGCCGCCCGCGTACAGGTTGCCATTGCCATCTTCGGCGATGGCCACCACTTCGCCGTTAACGCCATTGCCGCCGGGTGGGAGACCAAATTGGGTATCCCAGGAAGAAGCGGCGAGAACGGCCGTCTCCTCCCCCACCGGCAACGCCGCCAACTCCAACGGTTCCGGCGCGGCCGTGGCCGACCGCGCGGCCGCCAACGTGCCGCTCAACATCACGAATGCCAGGAAAACAGCGGATAGAATGGTGAAGATTCGTGTTTGCTTGTGCATGGGACGGCTCCTTTGAAAATAGAGATTGGAGATTGGGAGATTAAATCTCCCAATCTCCTGATAAATTTCGCAATGGTGAATTTTCTTATCGCGTATACTAGAATTTCATTACTAACGTACTAAGTCAATAGCCGCTTCTTCCCAGTATATGCCTTCAACGTCGAGAGATCGTCGAGATAAGACATCCGATCTGTTTACGGCTTGAGGATGGCAGGCAGGAACAGTTTATAGCCGCTGCTACCGGTGGTGAATGTCCAGGACGCGCTCTGAGCCACACCGCCTTTATCATCATAGGCCATCACGTACCAACTATATTTTGTATTGGGGGATAATCCGGTCAGGTCGAACGTGGTAGCGGCGCCGCTGTACCACAGCGTAGCGGCAACTCGGCCAGCAAGGTCTTCCCCGCCAACACGAGGGACAACGGCGTCTCCCCAAACCTCGTAAGAAACGGTGTCTCCGTCCGGGTCGCCGCCGCTCCAACTGAGGGTGAGGTTGAACAAAACATCGGTGGCGTTGTTTGCTGGAGAGGGATTGGCAGGCGTGTTGGGCGAGGCATTGGCTGCCACAGCTTTGGGCGCGGAGAACTCGGAGGTGTTGCCGCTGCTAACATCAATAGCGGTGGCGGTGAGATTTGGCCCGGCAAGCGCGCCTACGTAGCCCCAACGGCCGCTGCCATCAGTCATGGCGATGGCTTCGTACACTTTGCCTTCATCGGCCGCATCGGAAAAGAGTTCTACCCAGCAGCCGGCGCAAGCTGTGCCATACGCTCCCGTAGACGCAGCCATACTGATGACGGGGGCCGCCAGGTTGGCGTTGCCGCCATTGTTCAACGCAATCCCTTTTCCCCCATTGTCATAAATACTGTTTTGACTCAACGTGTTACTGATCGCCCCTGACACGTAAATTCCGTAAATCGTGTTGTTATGGATGGTGTTGCTAATGACCTGAACATTATCGCCGCCCCAACTGGCAATCCCATTTCCCACATTTTCCTTGATGGTGTTAGCTTGCACCATCGTCATCCCGGATAAGGCGGCAAAATAGACGCCTGACTCGCCATTGCCGGCGATTGTGTTTCCGTTGCCGCTGCCGCCGATGAACACTCCGTATTCCGTATTGCCAGCGATCACATTTTCCTGGGCGGCCGTGACCCCGCCGATGATGTTGTCAGACGCGCCGTTCGCAACCGAAACTCCGTTCCAGAGAGAAATAATCTGTCCACAAAGCTACTTTCTACCGAGTTGCCCATAATTCACCTGCCGAGTTTTGCGGTACTGCCTTTATTTGTTAAATCATAACAGCTACTCATGCAACTTCGTGTCGCACTCTAACACCCGCTTCAGCAGGCGGCGGGCCGGGCGATTATTTTTGCTAAACGGAACAAATTAAACGAGCCCATCTCTCGCCGCTCTGCTGGAAGCATTGTTAGGGGGCGTTCTTATCTCAGCGTTTCTTGAGACGGATTTGAGCCAACTTAACTGCCCACGGCCGTAACCAGCAATTCACCTCAATCTTCCAACTTATTTACGGCCGTACCCAATTCAACGTAACACAAACCGCCAGCCAAACACAAACCAGTTTTTAACGCCTTGACCCAGCTCACAAAGGCATTTCTCATTTTTCGGGCGATAATGCCCAGGTAAACTTCACCCATCAGCCCAGGCCGTTTTCGCCCAAACTGCCCAGGTAGATTTTTGCGGCCAAACTGCCCACCCTAGCAGGCTGTCGGAAAAGTACCCTCTGACAGCCCAATGATAGACAAATAACGATTTCAAAGAATCAAAACAAGCTGTTTGCAACTCATGTCAGTCTCATAATCATGAATTTGACACGGTTTTACGTCCCGTTTCCGGGCATCAGGCAGGGGGCAACTGCTCCCCTGCTAACTGATCTGCAAGGTATGCAGCCGTTTCAAGTTGTAAGCCAGACAAACCAGGGTCCACTCGCCACCGGCAGCGAACAAACCACGCAAAGAAAACTGGCGAAAGCCCAACACTTCCTTGATGATGCCAATCACCGGTTCGACCGTCGATTTGCGCAAGCGGTAAAGCGCTTTACCAATTTCGGTACGAAATTTGTAAGCCATTTGCTCTTTAACAGAAGTATCATGGGGCGGTGGGTCAGGCTTGTCCAGGAAGTAAGCCCGCCAACCATGATGATGGGGACTGCGTCCAGTGGCAATGTAAGGGTCAATCCCACGAGCTTCCAAGCCAGCGATGTTGTTTTCGCTGAAATACCCCGTATCCAAATTAGCCGCTTCCAATTGACCCAATGCCGGGGGAACCGTATCGATTGTAGGCAGCGCCGCCTGCTTATCGTTGGTATGGTCGCACAACCAGTTGCCGGCTATCAGACGGCTGTCATGCTCAACCACCACCTGGGTATTGTAATGTTGGTCAAAACCGCTGTTGTTGGCGTTTTTCATAATGCGCGATTCGGGGTCGGTGAAATTGTATTGATCTTTGTCACGCGGCCCAGGTGTGGGCGGTTGGGGTGGTCGCCCCGGCGGTTTTCGCCCCTTTTTGGCCGCTTTTTCTTTCCGCGCCCGCATTTTGGCTTCATATTCAGCTTTTTCAGCTTCATAGCGAGCTTGGGCGCGGGCTTCCAACACCCTTTTGGCCTCAGCCAGCCGTTCCAATTGCTGCTCGCGCCGTTCAATCTCGTCCTAAATGTTCATCTCATCAGGCAGTTGGCCGCCATCGGCAGCTTCGGCCAAGGTAAACAACTCGTTAACCTCGGCTTGCAGATACGCTTTGATGGCCAACAGTCGTTTGTAACTGACCGCTTTGCTCTTGGAAGCATCAGCATGGATTTTGCTGCCGTCCAAACTAACATTTCCCATTTCCAAATGTCCCATAGTTCCGGTGCGTATGATGGTGCGCCCTGGTCGCTGTATTGGTTGTAAATCTTACTCAAATCAAGCTGGGTAATCACATTCACCATGAAACGGGCCAAATGTTCGGGCGGCAGGACATCACGCACGCTGATTTGCAGGTCAAGTGTTTTTTCGTAATC
>JAJRVV010000234.1 GCA_024277135.1 Chloroflexota bacterium
ATTTACTTACCTGTTTCCAAAAGATAGATTTTCGTTACTGAGGATAGTCGCCGTTTATTGGATTTTCCTCAACATTACGATAGAGTTTCATTTGCATTTTGTCTACCGCGATTTATTGAGAAGATACCTTGAATGAACGAAAAACGGCCGTCTGTTCCCCACAAGAGGAATAGACGGCCGTTATCGCCAACCTCCCGGAGGTTTGAACCTCCGGGAGGATTATTCATCGTTATCCATCATTCTTCAAAATCCAGGTTGACGGGAGCCGCTACATCAAACAGATTGGTGGTCAGCACATCGCTGCTGACCGCTTCCAACTGCACGTCCCCAATCCAGACCGTACCTGCGCCTTCCAGCGAGACGCCAAAGGCAATGGCCAGCGCTTCATCGGGTACATCCAATACCAACTCGTAAGGCGTCCACTCCTGGGAGCCGGTCAGCGCCAGACTACCCATTTCAGCTTTGCCCAGCGTACCGAACAGAGAATCAACCCGCAACCAGGGGGCGGCTTGCCCGGTGACGGCGTCGCCGCGCAGGTACACCATGAGACTGATGCGCTGTCCCCGGTAATTTTGGGCGGAGATGGTTTGTGCCAGCGCGCCGCTGCCGGCGGCCCCGGCGTCGTTGCCGCGAATGAAAACGCTGGGCAAGTCGCTGTTGGGAGGCAGTACGGCCGTATCCACCCCCGTTTCATACATTTCCATCTCCGTTCCCGCCTCAAACCAGCCGCTCAATGGCGTACTGATGCGGGCCGATCCTTCAGGTTGCAATGCTGTTCGCAAGGGAGCATCTCTGGACCAGGGACCATCCTGGCTGTTTGTTGTGGAGACATGCCCGCCAACGATTTCCAACTGCACGTTGTCAATCCACCCCTTGCCTGCGCCGCTTACCATCAAACCAAAAGAGATACCCGTACTTTCCTCCGGTACGTCCAGAACAATTTCATAGGGCGTCCAACCAACCGTGCCGGAAAGAAACTGGTAGGCATTATTGTCGAATTGCAGAATTTGAAGGCGCGGGCCGTCAACGCGCATCCAGGGCATGACCTGCGACGCATTTTCGCTTTTGACATCGACCGTCAGGCGCACCCACTGTCCGCGAAAGTCACCCGGCAAGATGGATTGCATCAACGTGCCAAATTCATTGCCATTGGCAGTGTCGGATTGCAGCCAGGCGCTGGTTTGCCCTTCGGTAAAAACGGTGTCGTCCAGGCTGGCTTGATACTTCTCTGGGGTGCTGCCGGCCATGAACCAATGCCGGGGGAAACCGTTGTCATCGGCCGTTTCCAGGCCCAGGTTGTGCGGCACGCTGCGGTCAGTTGTGACCGGCACATCGGTAGATACAACTTCTATAGCCCAGTTGTCTACCCAGGTCTGACCGCTTCCGTTCAGAGCAGCCCCAAACGAAATGTAAGCGCTGTTTTCGGGCACGTCCACGACCATCTCCTGCCGCTGCCAATCTTGCGTGCCGGTTAGCGCGCTGTTTCCGGTATGGCTATTGTTGATAACACGGCCGTTGTTGTCGTAAATGGCAACGCTTAACATGGCACGGCCGTCTACCTGTTTGGTTTTTAGGAAAGCGGCAATGCGTATCCGCTGACCGCGATAGGCGTCGGCCTGGATGGTTTGCAGGAGATTGCCACCCCCACTGGGGTTATCTACGCGAGATCGGATATACCCACTGTGGCCGCCTTGGTAGCTGACGGCCGTATCAATACCCACTTCATAGTCACTAGAAACTACCGTCGCCTCCTGGAGGCTGACATAAGTATTGTTCGTGTACCAACCGGGGACGGAACGGCCGTCACCTAACTGGTACGGCGTTGGGGATGTCTTTACCGGCGTATCAGAAACGCTCACATCGGGAGCATCAAGCACGATGGGAGCCAACGTACCCGATTGCCGCCAAAAGTTGTTTAGAGCGATGAACCCCACAATCAACATGACCAGGGCTAAAGCGCTGGTCAAAACGTGCGTAGAACTCTTTTTGAACATGGTAAACCTCCGTAAACCAGGAATGCCTGGGGCAATGGCGTCGAAATTCATCTGGGGAGACGGCCGTGCCTGCCGTAGTTCCGTCTGCAATTCATACCGGATGCGCCGCCATTCCACCTCGCGTTCTTGTAAAGTCGCCCGGCAGGCGGGGCAATCGGCCGTGTGCCGCGTGATATGTTCGCGCTCGGCATCGGTCAAAGTCTTGAGAACAAAGCCTTCGAATTGTGTTTCCGTGATATGGTTACTCATGAGACACGCTCCTGGGACAGCGAGAGCAAATCATCTTGCGTCAGCGCCGTCCGCAGTTTGGGATAGGCTAATCGGATGCGCGATTGGGCGGTGGCCACGGGACAGTCCAAAATTTCGGCTATCTCTCGAAAGGTATGGCCGGCCCAAAAGCGCAAAATGACGACTTCGCGCAAAGGCTGGCTCAAAGATTGGACGGCTTGCCAGATTTCGGTGTGGGTTTCGGCGGTGACGGCCGTTCGTTCCGGCGTGGACGCTGTATCCCGCACATTCTGGCCCTGATGCAGCCATTTCCACAAAGACAAACGCGATAGTTGTTTGCGCCGCTGCCTATCCCGGCAGCGGCTCACTGTAATCGTATGCAGCCAGGTACTGAACTGTGACTTTGTGGCGTCAAATCGTCCGATGTTCACCAACGCATACTTCAAAGCATCTTGCGCCGCTTCTTCCGCATCCGCTGCATTGCCCAACAAGCCATAAGCCAACCGGAATATCCGGTCTTGATGTTGGTTGTAGAGCATTTCGGCCGCTCGTTCATCTCCGTTCAACCAGCGCTCAATCAAGTAGGCAACATTGCTCATCGCTTCGTTCCAAAATCATCTTCAACTTGCTTCTACTCCGTTATACGAACTCACTTTGAATTTTAATCACAAATGGCTCAAATTTCCCCTTTCCCGCAAGATTGTCCCCTGTGGTACAATCATCGGCCAACTTTTTACCAAAACGATTATCTGTAAACCTTGCAGCGCTTGTTCAGGAGAACATCATGCCCGAAAAAATAGACTTGCTGTTGACCGGCGGTACGGTTATCACCATGAATGAGAATTTTGACCTGTTCCTGGATGGGGCGGTGGCGATCCAGGCTGAGAATATCGTGGCGGTGGGGGAAACGGCCGTCGTCACCCAAGCCTATCAAGCCGACGAAGTGGTAGACTGCGCCGGCCAGGTCATCATCCCCGGCCTGGTGAACGCCCACACCCATATCCCCATGACCTTGCTGCGCGGGCTGAACGACGATTTGCGCCTGGACGTGTGGCTGGGCTACCTGATGCCGCTGGAGCGGGAGTTTGTGACGCCGGAATTCGTCAAATTAGGCGCGCGCATCGCTTGCGCCGAGATGATCCGATCCGGCATCACCTCGTTTGCCGATATGTACTATTTTGAAGAGGCGATTGCGGAAGAAACGGCCGCTATCGGCATGAGAGCGTTACTGGGCCAAACTATCCTCATGTTCCCCGCGCCCGACGCGCCCACCTACGAAGATGCACTGGTTTTGTGCCGCCGCTTCATCGAACGCTGGAACGGCCACCCGCTGATTCAACCGGCCGTCGCCCCCCACGCCTGGTACACGGCCACGCCGGAATTGAGCCGCGCCTGCGCCGACCTGGCCCGCGCCTTTGATGTGCCGGTACACACCCACGTCAGCGAGACCAGTCTGGAAGTGGACAACTGCCGCCAGCAGCATAACATGCCGGTAGTGCCCTGGATCGCCAATCACGGCCTGCTGGACACCAAGCTGTTGGCCGCCCATTGCGTCCACCTGGATCGGGGCGAAATGTATGATTTGAAGAAAGCGGGCGCCGGCATCGCCCACTGCCCCACCAGCAACTTGAAGCTGGCCTCCGGCATCGCCCAGGTGGGGCAAATGTTGGAGATGGGGCTGAACGTGGGCGTGGGCACGGATGGCCCGGCCAGCAATAATGATCTGGATATGTTTGAGGAGATGCGGCTGGCGGCGCTGCTGGCGAAAACAAGAAGCGGCGACCCCACCGTGCTGCCGGCGCGGCAGGCGTTGGAATTAGCCACGATTGGCGGCGCGCGGGCGCTGCACATGGCGGATGTGACGGGCAGTTTGGAAGCGGGCAAGCGGGCCGATTTGGCCATCATCAACATGGATGGAGTGCATAACCGGCCCCAGTTCCACAATCGCCTGGACGCCGTTTATTCCCGGCTGGTGTATGCAGCTAAGAGTACGGATGTGGCGGATGTGATGGTACACGGCCGTTGGCTGATGCGAGATCGTGAGCTCCTGACGGTTGATGAAAAAGCGGCGTTGGCGGATGCGGCCGAAGTCGCCGCCAAAATTGACGCCTTTGTGTTGCAACGGGAGGCCAGCCCTTACAACAAACTGGTGTTGTTGTCCGGCGTCACCCGTCAGGCCAGCTTTGAAATCCAGGTGAAAGCGCCGTTGGTTGACGACGCGCCGATTTTGGCCGGATTGAAATCAGACAAGATCGAAATCGTCAAAAAAGCGCATTACAAACAGTACGACCTTTACTTCTTGTTTGAAGGCGGCGACCCCGACGCCGCCCGTTTGCGTTATCGGGAGGACGAATACATCAACGAAAAGGGAGCGGTCTACCAGGAGCGTTCCCGCTTAACGTTAATTGGCGAGGAACAGCGGCTGGCCTTTCCCAACGCCGTCATGCTCTCCCGCTCCCGCTATCTGGCCGACGCCGGCCGCAGCCGCCGTTTTTACCAGGAGTATTTCGCCCCGGCTACCGAGGTGGAGGTGAACAAGGAACGCCGCCGCTGGCGGATTTTGTACGACGAGACGGATTTTGCGGTGAATCTGGACAAGGTGACGCTGCCGGATTTGCCCGGCTATTACCTGGAAATCAAGTCGCGCACCTGGTCGCGCAGCGATGCGGAACGGAAGGCGGAACTAATCACGCAATTGCTGGCCCATTTTGGCGTGTCGCCAGAAGCGGCGGAGAAGAAGGAATACCCGGAATTGGCGTTGGCAGCGGGGGAGTGAAGGTTTAACGGAAACGGCCGTTCTCCTGTTCCCATTCGCGTCATTCACTTATAATATGCGCTCATGAACGTGTACTCAAAACGGCCGTTTCCCGTAACTCTGACGCTCTGGTGGGTTTTTCTCTTTGGCGCATGGAACGTGGGCCGCGCCGCCGCGCTTAGTCGAGACATCCAGCTTTTTCTGGATTGGGGGGTAAGGCCAGACCCGCGCCTGCGGCTGATGTTGGCGCTGGTGTGGGCCATCCTCTTCTTGGGAGTCTGGCTGGCGCTGCGGGGACGGCGGCCGTTGGCGCGCGCGGCCGTACCCGTTCTATTCCTGCTCTACGCCGTTCATGAGCTATCCTTTCTCCTCCTCTTTGTCCAGTCGGCGCCGGCCCGGCAAAGCGGGGCGGTCAACACCCTTTTTTACATCGCCGTCATCCTTTTCTCTGGCTGGTCGTTAAACCGAACGGCCGTCCAACCCTATTTTAATGTGTGAACGCTTATGAATGAAAAAATCGAACACCTGCGTCAACTAAGAGAACAATCACAACAAGGGGGCGGCGCCGAGCGCATCGCCCGCCAGCGCAAGGCGGGCAAAATGACCGCCCGCGAACGAATTGAGATGCTGCTAGACAAAGGCACATTTCACGAAATTGACGCCTTCGTCGTCCATCGAGAACGCAACTTTGGCATGGACAAGCAGAAATTTCTGGGGGACAGTGTGATCACAGGTTGGGGGACGATAGACGGCCGTCTCGTCTACGTCTTCAGCCAGGATTTCACCGTCTTCGGCGGCAGTCTCAGTCAGGTACACGCTGAAAAAGTCGTCAAAATCATGGACATGGCCGTGCGCAACGGCGCCCCCATCATTGGCCTCAACGACTCTGGCGGCGCCCGCATTCAGGAAGGGGTGGTCAGCCTCGGCGGCTACGCCGACATCTTCCTGCGTAACACCCTCGCCTCCGGCGTCATCCCCCAAATCAGCGCCATCATGGGGCCATGCGCTGGCGGCGCCGTCTACTCCCCCGCCCTCACCGACTTCATCTTCATGGTCAAAAATAGCAGCCACATGTTCATCACCGGCCCCGACGTCGTCAAAACCGTCACCGGCGAAGAAGTCACCTTTGAAGAATTGGGCGGCGCCATGACCCACAACGCCACAAGCGGCGTGGCCCACATGGCGGCCGAATCCGAGGCCGACGCCCTCTTCCTCATCCGCGAGATGATGAGCTACCTGCCTGCCAACAACATGGAAGACCCCCCGTTCAAAGAGACCGGCGATGATCCGTTGCGCACCGAGGCGGCGTTGGACACGCTGGTTCCCCAAAACCCCAACAAACCGTACGACATCAAAGAGGCCATCCGCCTCATCATGGACAACGGCGAATTTTACGAAATCCAGGAGCATTTCGCTGAAAACATCATCATCGGTTTTGCCCGGTTGGGCGGTTACAGCGTCGGCATCGTCGCCAATCAGCCGATGGTTCTGGCCGGCGTCCTGGACATCAACTCCAGCGAAAAAGCAGGCCGTTTCGTCCGTTTTTGCGACGCCTTCAACATCCCCCTCATCGTGTTTGAAGATGTGCCCGGCTTCTTGCCCGGCGTGGATCAGGAGCATGGCGGCATCATCCGGCACGGAGCCAAACTGCTCTACGCTTTCTGCGAAGCCACCGTGCCCAAAATCACCGTCGTCACCCGCAAAGCATATGGCGGCGCCTACTGCGTCATGAACAGCAAACATATCCGCTCCGACCTAAACCTGGCCTGGCCCACCGCTGAGATCGCCGTTATGGGGCCGGATGGCGCGGTGAATATCATCCACAGGCGGGAATTGGCAAAGGCGGAAGACCCGGTCGGCCGTAAAGCTGAATTGGTGGCCGACTACCGGGAAAATTTCGCCAATCCTTACGTCGCCGCCCAACGAGGCTACATTGATGATGTCATTGAACCCAGCGAAACCCGTCCCCGGCTCATCAATGCCTTGAACATGCTGCAAAACAAGCGGGACCAAAACCCGCCCAAAAAACATGGCAATATGCCGCTTTAGCTGTAATCAGTAAACAGTAATCAGTTTTGTACTTGTCATTGAAACTGAATACTGATCACTGAATACTGATCACTGAATACCGAAAATGAGAAACGACGGACTTTTAACCCAACGATTTGACAAAGTGCTCATCGCCAACCGGGGCGAGATCGCCATGCGTATTTTGCGCGCCTGCCACGAATTGGGCATAGGCACGGTGGCGGTTTATTCGGATGCGGATCGAAATGCGCTGCATGTACGCTATGCTCACGAAGCGTACCACATCGGCTCTTCCGCGGCGCGAGACAGCTATTTGCGCATGGATAAAATTTTGGACGTGGCTAAACGTTCTGGCGCTGGCGCGGTGCATCCCGGTTACGGCTTTTTGGCGGAGCGGGCGACGTTCGCCCAGGCGTGCGTGGATGCGGGCATCGTCTTTATCGGCCCGCCGGCGAACGCCATCCGCGTGATGGGGGATAAGCAGGAAGCGCGGACGACGGTGAGAGCCGCCGGCGTTCCAGTGGTTCCGGGCACGGAACCAGGGCTGAACGATACGGAATTGATCGCGGCCGCCGCCGAAATCGGATATCCGCTGCTGGTGAAGGCGACGGCCGGCGGCGGCGGCAAGGGGATGCGGCCGGTATCCGAGGCGAGCCAGTTGGCGGGGGCGATTGCGGCGGCGCGCCGGGAAGCGATGGCGGCGTTTGGCGATGATACGGTGTACCTGGAAAAGATGATCATCGGAGCGCGGCACATTGAAATCCAACTGCTGGCGGATGCGGATGGCAACGTCATTTACCTGGGCGAGCGGGAATGTTCGCTGCAACGTCGTCACCAAAAGCTGATCGAGGAGTGCCCGTCGTTTGTGGTGGATGAGGATTTGCGGCGGCGCATGGGCCAGGTGGCGGTGGCGGCGGCCAAAGCGGTGAACTATGTCAACGCAGGCACGATTGAATTTTTGCTGGACAAAGAGAAGAATTTTTATTTTCTGGAGATGAACACCCGGCTGCAGGTGGAACATCCGGTGACGGAGTTGGTGACGGGGATTGATATTGTGCAGGAGCAACTGCGGGTGGCGCGCGGCCGTAAACTGCGTTGGACGCAAGCTGATGTGCAGATGAAAGGATGGGCGATTGAGTGCCGTATCAATGCTGAAGACCCGTACAATAATTATTTGCCGTCTACGGGCAAAATCACGACGACGCGGACGCCGGCCGGGCCGGGGGTGCGGGTGGATACAGGCGTGTTCCAGGGGTATGAAGTGACGCCTTACTACGATTCGATGATCAGCAAGTTGATTTGCTATGGCGAGACGCGGGGGGAGGCGGCGTTGCGGATGCGGCGGGCGTTGGAGGAATATCGGATTATGGGGGTGAAGACCAATATCCCGTTCCACCAGCATATGATGGACAGCCATCGCTTTTTGACGGGGCAGTTTGACACCACGTTTGTGGAGGAACGGTTCAGCATGAACGACCGGGAAGCGCCGGACGGGTTGGAAGCGGCGATTATGGCGACGCTGGTGGCGCATCAACATGGGCAGCAGGCCAGCCAGATTGTGGCCCCCGGCGAGCGGGATACGAGTAATTGGAAATGGTACAGCCGGTGGGAACGGTTGAGAAGATAGAGGAGAGAGCGAGAGATAGAGGTCTTCCTCTTGCTCTAGCTCTCGCTCTGGCTAACGATGAAATACATCACGACGGTTGGCGAGAAAGAATACACGATCGAGATTGACCATGATGATGAAATCGTGGTGAATGGGGAACGATTTGCGGTGGATTTTCAGGATTCGCCGGATGGGCATATTTATTCGTTGCTGCTCAATAACCAATCGCTGGAAGGATTGGCGATGGAGCGGGAGGAGGGCTGGCAGGTGTTGATCCGGGGCGAACTGTACAATGTGCAGGTGCAGGATGAACGTTCTTACCGGCTGGCGCAGGCGCGGGGCACGGCCGCGTCCGTGACTGGCGAAGCGACGGTGAAATCCCCCATGCCCGGCATCATCATTGCCACGCCGGTTGCAGCCGATGATATGGTGAAAAAGGGAGAGACGGTCATCATCCTGGAATCCATGAAAATGGAGAATGAGCTGCGGGCGCCGCGCGATGGTAAAGTCGCCCGCGTGTTTGTAGAGCCGGGGACGGGCGTAGAGAAAAATCAACCGCTTCTGGTCATTATAGACCCGGCCATAGATAATGGATAAGGAGCGATTGGCTCGTGAGTGAACCGGTTCCGCCTGCATCCTCCAATTTAGAAGTTGAAGTGAAGTTTTATGTGCTTGAGTTGACGGCCGCGCGCCAGCTGCTAGTGGCGTTGGGCGCGGAGTTGCGTAAACCGCGCGTGTTTGAGCGAAATGTGCGTTTTGACACGCCAGACGAGCGGTTACGATCCGAGGGTCAATTGTTGCGGCTGCGGCAGGATACGGCCGTGCGCCTCGCCTACAAAGGCATCCCGCCCCATCCGGTCGTCAGCCAAGCCAAAGTGCGCGAAGAATTAGAAATCGAGGTCAGTGATTTTGACACGGCCGCGCTCATCTGCCAGCGATTGGGTTTCCGGCCACTCCAAACCTATGAGAAGTACCGGGAAACTTTTGTTTGGCGTGACGTAGAAATTGTGCTGGACGAAATGCCATTTGGCAACTTTGTGGAGTTGGAAGGGGAAGAAGCAGCCATCAAGGAGACGGCCGTCCGGCTAGAACTGGACTGGTCAAAGCGGCTGCTCACCAACTATCTGGCGCTGATGGAAACGGTGAAAGCCCATTACCGCTTATCGTTTGACGACCTGACCTTCGCTAACTTTGAAAACCTGGAGATCGCTCTATCCGATCTCTTCCCGCCCGCTTGAACATGGAGATCACCCGTCACTTCACCGCCACCACTTACGTTATTCACCAAAACAAGGTGCTGCTGCATTGGCACAAGAAGCTCAACTGCTGGCTGCCGCCCGGCGGCCACATTGATCGGGACGAACTGCCGGAAGCGGCGGCTTTGCGCGAAGTGAAAGAAGAAACGGGGCTGGAGGTGATGCTGATGGGGGGCGACGGCCGTCTCGACTTTAGCGATGATTCCACCCGCGAACTCCATCCTCCGGCCCATATTTTGCTGGAACAAATCAACCCATTTCACCAGCACATTGACCTGATTTACTACGCTGTTGCCCAAACTGCGGAACTTGCCCCTGGACTGGGAGAAACGAAACAACTGGCGTGGTTTACGGCCGTGCAGATTCAAAAAACCGACATGCCCGCCAACGTCCGCGTTTGTGCGCAGGAAGCCCTTGAGCGCGCCACGATTCCATAAACATCATTTGTGCAAATAGAAAGAGCCATTATAATGGTGATAGAAATATCACCATTGGCGCACTCTGGAAAAATGGAGGATTACATGTCAGAAGAACAACGTTTCTACCCCAACAGATGGGCCAAAATCATTCTGACATCGGCCGAAGAAATTGTCGGACGCGATGGCGTGGCCGCCCTACTCAATATGGCGAACATGAAAGAGTACATAGATAACTATCCGCCAGACAACATGAAAAAAGAGTTCCCCTTTGAAGACGTGGGCAAGCTCCAGCAAGCCTTTTGGGATATGTACGGCCCGCGTGGCGCCCGCGTCTTTGCCACCCGCGCTGGCGAACAAGCCTTCAACGATGGTTTACAAAGCTTTGGTCAGGTAGCCAAAGCTGCCCAGACCGTGATGAAAATCGGCTCTTTGGAAAAACGGATGTCGGTGGGATTGGCTTTCTTCGCCAAATTCTTCAACACGGTCAGCGATCAGGTTGTTTCCGTTAAGAGCGATGGCGAACATTGGTACTGGCGCCTGGAAAAATGCCCCATGTGTACCGGCCGCACCTCAGAACAGCCGGTTTGCCATCTGGCAGTCGGCGTGCTGCGCGGCGCATTTGCCTGGGGCAGCGGCGGCCAGCAGTTCCGCATCACGCCTACCAATTGTATCGCTATGGGCCAGGAAGAAGGCATCATCGCTATTGAAAAAGAACCGATGCAGATGTGATCCAAAGGCGCACAACTCAAGGCAGAGAGATTAAGCCTCTTCGTCTTTTTTCTTATCCACATTGGGAAACCATGATATCCGACGCGAAAAGTTGATGATTTTTGCCATGTGATACAATGGACAGAAATACTTTTCCCTCTGGGCAATTTGGAGGTCACACAATGAGTACACTTTTTGCTGGGGGCAGGCCGGATATTAACGACATTTTGGATGAAGTGCCGGAAGAGGAGCGGATGAAAGCGCTTGTTCGCACCCTGAGCGCCTATATTGAGCAATATCACGGCGGCGCGGTGGAAATGGTTAGTTATGAAGGCCAGCGCGTTAAAGTGAAGATGTCGGGCGCGTGTGATGGTTGTAATCTGGCCCCGGTGACTTTGCGCGGTTGGGTGGAAGGCACTGTCAAGCAATTTTTCCCCGAAGTTCAAGGCGTAGACGCCGTCTAAAATCTGACTACGAGAAAGGCGGAAGACAGAGAAGGAGAGTCTGAGCATTCTCTTTCTCTGTTTTTGTTTGTTTGGCAAAGAGGTTGATTATGAGTGATTCGCTGGCGATGCAAAAAGTGAAGGTAGCTGCCTGGAGCCAGTTGGCTGATCGGCAGCCGGTTCAGGCGTTGGCAGCCAATGTGGATTTGGTGATCATCCGGTATGATGCGGCGGTATCGGTGTTGTACGGCCGTTGCCTGCACCGGGGCGCCCTGCTGGGGGATGGCGCTGTTCAAGGGCACAACCTCATCTGCGGCCTGCACGGCTGGGATTACCGCTGCGACACCGGCGTCAGCGAATACAATCCCGATGAAAAATTGCACAAATTCAACGCCTGGATAGATGAAGCGGCGGACGCTGTATTCGTAGATGAAGCCGAAATCGCCGCCTGGCATCGGCAAAACCCGCAGCGATATGACCGGGAAGCGTACCTGGGGCAGTATGAAGACCTGCATGGCGCGCCGGAAGAACCGTATAACAACACCATTCGCAGCCTGGCTCGCAACGGCTTGCCCGGCCATCATGGCCCGGTGTCGGCCATGGGCGTGCCGCTAACGGAACTGCCGCGTTGGCAGGACATTCAAATTGTGACGGCGCAGGTGGCGCGACGGCCGTTGCTCGACGACGCCCCGGTAGGAACCGAACTCATCATCGGCCCCAAAGCCAAAAAACCGCTTAAACTCGACATTCCTATTTTCGTCAGCGACATGAGCTTTGGCGCATTGAGCGAAGAAGCCAAAATTGCCCTGGCGTTGGGCGCAGAATGGGCGGGAACCGGCATCGCTTCTGGGGAAGGCGGCATGTTGCCAGAAGAGCAGGCGGTCAACACCCGCTATTTTTATGAGCTGGCTTCCGGCAAATTCGGCTGGGACATGGAAAAAGCAAAAAAAGTGCAGGCGTTTCACTTCAAAGGCGGGCAAGGGGCTAAGACAGGAACCGGCGGCCATCTGCCCGGCAGCAAGGTGGTGGGTAAAATCGCTCAGGTGCGCGGGCTGACGGAAGGGCAGGATGCGGTCAGTCCAGCGGCGTTTCCTGATTTGGCGACGGCCGCCGATTTCCGCCAGGTGGCCGACGAGGTGCGCGCCATCAGCGGCGGCATTCCCATCGGTTTCAAACTGTCGGCGCAGCACATTGAAGCGGACATTGATTTTGCGCTGGACGTGGGCGTGGATTACATCATTTTGGACGGCCGTGGCGGCGGCACTGGCGCGGCTCCCGATCTGTTCAAAAACAACATCTCCGTGCCTACCCTGGCGGCGCTGCCCAGGGCGCGGCGGCATTTGGACGCCGTCGGCGTAGGGCGGGAAGTGACGCTCATCATCACCGGCGGTTTGCGCACCGAATCTGATTTTGCGAAGGCGATGGCGTTGGGAGCAGACGGGGTAGCCATTGCCAATTCGGCGATGCAGGCGATTGGCTGTTTGGGAATGCGCGCCTGCCATACCAACAATTGCCCCGTGGGCGTCGCCACCCAGAGGCCCGATTTACGCGCCCGGCTCATCGTCAAGCAGTCGGCCAAACAGTTGCAGACCTTTCTGCAGGCATCGGTTCATTTGATGCAGGCGCTGGCTCGCGCCTGCGGCCATGATCGCCTGAATCAGTTTGAATTGGCTGATTTGACGACGTGGCAGCGGGAAATCGCTTATTTGACCGGGGTAAAGTATGCTGGGGTAACGCCGCTCTAAAAAAACTGCACACAAGACACGGCCGTCTCTTGCTGTCTTTATGTCATTCTGCTAAAATTGTGAAAACTTCCACGAATTCGCAAATTATAGTTAAGGGGAAAACGGCCGTGGCAGGTGAAATTCCAGATATTGTTATAGGGCGACTGCCAATCTACTTACGCGAGTTGAAGCGGCTCACCCGTGAAGAGAAAACCACCACATCTTCACAAGAGTTGGGCCGCCGCCTGGGCATCAGCTCCGCCCAAATCCGCAAAGATTTATCCCACTTCGGCGAGTTCGGCAAACAAGGCACCGGCTACCACATTGAGTACCTCACCGAGCAGCTTCTCAAAATCCTCCATTTAACCAAAAAATGGGATGTAGCCATCATCGGCGCCGGTTTTTTAGGGCACGCCCTGGCCAACTACGGCGGGTTTGGGCGGCGCGGCTTTCGCATCGCCTGCATCTTTGACAACAACCCGGCCCAAATCGGGCGCGCCATGGGCGAACTAACCGTCCAACACGTTGACGAACTGGAAGAAACCATCGCCGATCTGCAAATCAAACTGGCTATCATCGCCGTGCCTGCCGAAAAAGCGCAGGAAATCACCGACAGGTTAATAGAAGCGGGCATCAAAGCGATTCTCACCTACGCCCCGGTTCCGCTCAAAGCGCCGGATGGCATACGGATCAGCTACAGCGATCCCGTCGTGCAAATGCAGAAAATGGTTTACTACCTGCCCCCCAACTAACCATCTCAACGTCCCCAACAAAAAAGCCCCGCCGGAGCCAGGTTTCAACAAATGTTGTTATCTACGGCGCTAACATCAAAACAATCCTTTAGTTTTACCTCTACAACATGTATCTTCTCAAAATCTCGGGGGAAAAGATTACAAAAGTTTCGCAATTGGGTTTGTTTGACTAAGGCATCGCTAAAACTTTTGTAATCTCCCCAGGTTATTGAGAAGTTACTACAACATGATAAAACGATTAGCTTATTCTCTAGTCGGGATATTGGGTGCGGCGCTCATGATCATCAGTTTGATCGCTCTCCTAGCTCTCCAGGATGGGCAAATAGCTGCGGCCGCTTCCTCCCCACAAAACGACGGTACCTGGACTACCTACACCACGGCGCATGGTTTGCCCTCTAATTCAGTTTGGGGCGGCGTGGTCGTGGACAGCGCCGGCAACGTATGGGCCGGCTTTGAAAAGGGTGGGTGGAACTATCCGCTGCCTCAAAACCAACTGGTCAGCCGGCTGGACGGCGACACCTGGGTTAACTACGAACTGCCGGGGTGCCGTGTCACGGCTCTAGCCGCAGCCGATGACGTGTACGCCGGCGCTTATTGCCCCGGCCCGCCGTCGGGCGCTGGCGGCGGGTTGAGTTGGTCTGTGGACGATACCTGGGTCACGTTTACCCCTGCCGATGGCCTGGCCGGCACTTACGTCACCTCTATCGTTCCCGAAGGCAAAACCAAAGTATGGGTCACGGCCGGCTACAACATTTATTACCACCCCTACATCAACCTGCTCGACCACAAGGGAACGGCCGATAAAGCGGATGACGAGTGGACGCTCTACACCCCAGACCTGGTTAGCTTTGAGACCGCCGCCATTGATCCGGACGGAAACCGCTGGTTCGGCGGCGTCCCCATCCAGGGATTCAGCGATGCTGGTATTTGGATGCTTTCGGCCGATAACCAAACCTGGATCAGCTACACCTCCGACCTGGCTACCAGCGCCAGAGGTATTGTGTTCGACGCCATGGGCAACGCCTGGTTTGAGCGAGGGTATGGGGTGACGCGCTTTGACGGCGACACATGGACCTATTACAACTCTCGGGAAGAAGCCATTGAAGCCAACTACGACGCCATCATGACCTCGTTCAACCCGCACCAGGCAGGCGCCCATTCCCTACCCGGTTTGTGGGTGGTCGAGGGGAGGGCTGGCGTATGGATTATTAGAAATAATGATCGTAATAGTAGAGAAGGTACGAGCTTTTACGATGGCGACGCCTGGACTATTTACACTCATGAAAACTCAAGTCTAACCAGCAACGAAGTCCGTGGGGTTGCTGTTGACCAACAAGGAAACGTCTGGTTTGGCACGGAGCCTCGGTACAATCAGGCAGAAGGAGGGGTGAGCAAGTTCACGCCGCCACCGGATTTCTCTGTTAACGCGGTACCCGGTGTGGTTCTCATTGAACCAGGATGGGCCGCCACTGTGGATGTCTCTGTCTTGCTCGATCGCGGGCAAGTACCTACAGTTACGTTGGCCGTATCGGCTTTGCCCCCGACCACTTCTGTCATTTTCAGTTCTAATCCGGTGACGCCGACGACGTACTCACCGCTGACCATCACCACCACGGTCACTACTCCTTTTGGGGTCTATCCGCTCACCGTGATCGCAACCGGGGCGGGGATGAGCCGCACCACCACAATCACGCTCCATGTCGTGCCAAACGTGTACCATTATTATTGGCCGGTTATGTTCAAATTGGACTTTGGACAAAATAGTTGACATAATCATGCGCGATGGGGTTTTATACTCGACTGAATGCCTTGAAACAAGACTTTTGGGCGAATTAACTTGGGGTTTGGGCAAGAATCTCAAACCGCCCCAACCCCAAGTTAATTCACGCATTTGTCGTGAAAACGGATTCGTAGTCGAGTAAGAATTTACAAAATCGCATTTTATGTTAAGCATTTTGTCCAAAGTCCAAGTTCAAAGATACAGGAGGAAGTATAAAATGAACAAAAAACTGCTTATCATGGGCATCACTCTTTTCTTAACCGCAATCTTGACAATGGGGATACTTAGCGGCCTGGCCGCACAGGGAACGATCGGCCTCACGCCAACCCCGAACCCCTATCCTACACCTGCCGTCCCGCGTCAGGGAGTCGCCCCTTACACCGGTCACCGGCCCTACCTGCCCCAACTCGGTTCGTGGGCATATGTTTGGTGGGCTTTTAATGGGCAATATCCGACTGACTACTAGTTGGTGCCTATGCTGGTATGGTCCCAAACTTTGCCTTCTCTGGCAACTGTTCAGTCCATTGACAGTAAGACCAACCACGATTACTGGCTGGTATTTAACGAATGCGAGAACTATTGGCAATGCAACCAGTTGCCTGAAGATCAAGCTCAATTTTACCATGATCAGGTATTGCCTTTGATCTACGATCAGGGAGGCGATCCTGACGCCAAACTGATCATTGGCGGCAGTACTGCCCACGAATGCGGCGTGTCCTGGATGACCCGCTTCATTGAAGCGTACCGCACGCTATATGGGGAAGATCCACCCCGCGCCGGCTGGCACTTTCACGTTTACCCGGACGTGGGACTAGACCCGGACATTTGGCAACCTGGGCAGCCATGCCCGGATAATAGTTGGGGTGGATTTGGAGTCGACAGGGCCAACATCAATTACTATATTGAAGACACGGAACGATTTAAGCAGTGGTGGATAGAGTATGGTTCAGCCGGTGACGAAATCTGGCTGACCGAGACCGGCTGTCCGGCTGTACCGTTCTGTCCGGATACAGACGTCCATCCCGACATGGTTGATTACATCGCCGCTATCACCGCTTACCTCAACGATGAGGGACGCTGGATCAATCGCTATGCCTGGTACACAACCATAGACCCGGATTACCCTACCACCTGGTTGGTAACAGATTACAGCAACAATCCTGCTTTTACCGATATAGGCAACTACTACGCTCAAGTAACGCCCTCCGCCTGGACACCCGGATTCCCCCAGGCGTTTATGCCCCTGGTCCTAAATAATTACCCCACCGGCGCCAGCCCGCTGTCCCCGCCACCAATTATGCCAGAAGCTCCCTTGCCGGCCTATCCATCGCCAGCTATGCCAGACGCTTCTCGACTAGCCTATCCGCCTCCACCATAGTTGGCAAAGAAATAATGCCGACCAACCACTCGTACACAACAAGCGCCAATCAGTAATGGTCGGCGCTTTTTTGCTTTTCTGGGAAGCAATAATTCCGGGGGATAAATTGTTAAAGAACGATTTTATGGGCAATAGACGGCCCAAAAACATGGGTCTCACGGGGGCTTCCTGATGCAAAGACAAACGTCACGGATCAATCCGTGACGTTTGTCACAAATTCATGAAATCCCTTGACTTTCCCCATTTCCATTAGTAGACTTTCTCACAATTGTATAGTTTTGCATAACTTTTTACTCATTTCCGTACTTTTTTCCAAGGAAGTATCCCCATGCCTGACAAAGCGGTTGAGGTCGAAAACTGGCTCACCCTGACGAAAGCTGCCAAACGATTGAATGTGCATCCCACGACATTGCGGCGCTGGGCAAATAATGGCGATATCCCCTTCATGCTCACGCCCGGCGGGCACCGGCGCTTTGCCGAATCGGCTCTCATCCAATTCGCCGAGGCGCGGCAAGGGCTGCGGGCGGTTGCGGCGCTAGAACAAATTTGGGCGGATAAGGCGCTGGTACAAACCCGCCAGGAGATTATTTTCCAAAAAGAGGAAAGGGAGCCTTGGTTAGTTGCCTACGATGATCGGGGGCGGAAAAAACACCGGGAGATGGGACGCCAACTTTTGGGACTTACCTTGCAATACTTGGCTGATCCGGCGGGGAATGGCAGCATTTTAGATGAGGCGCGTTTGATCGGCCTGAAATACGGCCGATTTGCTCAACAAGCCGGACTCCCCCTGACCGAAGCCATTGAAGCCATCATGTTTTTCCGGGACACGTTGATGGAAGTAGCCCTGGAATTGCCAGTGACCGCGCGTATCCAGCCTGGGGCCAATGTCCGCCTGATGCGCCGCATCAATGAACTACTCAATACCGTTCATCTGGCAATTGCCGAAATCTATGAAGCTCACAACGAAAGAGGTAACTTATGACCATCGTTTGCCTGGGACTCAGTTATCATAAAACCCCCGTAGAAGTACGCGAGCGCCTTGATTTTTCCCCGGCCTCCCTCAAAGAATCCTTGGCGCAATTTGAATGCAGCAACGGCCGCTACCTGATTGAGGAGTTGGTAGTTCTCTCCACCTGCAATCGGGTGGAATTGTATGTCTCGGCGTCGGACGCGGCGATGGCGGACGTGCAAGATGAGTTTTTCCCCTGCCTGGTAGATTTCATGGCCGAGGCGCACAATTTGCCTAGAGAGCAGTTTGTTTCGTACCTGTACCAGCATACGGACATGGCGGCGGCGCGGCATTTGTTCCACGTGGCCGCCGGGTTGGATTCGATGGTATTGGGTGAGCCGCAAATTTTGGGACAGGTGACGGAGGCGTTTGAGAAAGCGCAGCGACAGCACACGGCCGGGCCGGTATTACGCGCTTTGTTCCAATCGGCCGTCCGGGTGGGCAAACGCGCCCGCACCGAAACCGACATCGCCCGCCACCCGGCCAGCATCAGCTCCACGGCCGTCTGGCTGGCGCAAAGCATCGTCGGCGACATCACCCACAGACGCGCCCTCATCGTGGGGCTGGGCAAGATGGGACAACTGGCGCTCAAGGCGTTGGGGCATCGGCGCGCCGGCGAAATCAGCCTGGTCAACCGCACCTTTGCCCGCGTCGAAGCGTTGGCCGACCGGTTTGATGTTGAAGCGCACCCCCTGTCTGACCTGGCCGATGAAATCGCCCGCGCTGACATCATCTTCACCGCCGCTGGCGCGCCCGATTATCTGATTACGGCCGACATGGCGGCGCAGGCGATGGCGCAGCGGCCGCAACGCCAATTGGTGCTGATAGACATCGCCGTGCCCCGCGACATTGACCCGGCGGCGGCCGACATTCCCCAGGTGCATCTGCTGGACGTGGACGCTTTGCAAGGGCAGTTGGATGACACGATTGCCGAACGACGCCAAGCGATCCCCCAGGTTAACGCCATCATCAGAAGCGAGATGATCAACTTTGAAGAAAAGATGCGCCAGTTGCAAGTCCGGCCGCTCATCGTCGCTATGCGGCGTCAGGCGGAAGCCATCCGCCAGCGAGAGTTGGAACGCACCCGCCGCTTTGCGCCTAATCTCGACGCGGACACCTGGCAGCACATCGAGCTGCTCTCCCAATCGCTCATCAACAAACTGCTGCATGAACCGACTCTACGCCTGCGCCACGAAGCAGGCAACGGCCGTACCGACGAGTACGTGGAAACTATGCGCCATCTTTTCGGTTTAGAGGAACCCGCTTAATGACCACAGCCGAATCATTGCCCAAACCATCGCTAACCATCGGCACGCGAACCTCGAAACTGGCCTTGTGGCAGACCGAACACATCAAATCCCGGCTGGAAACGACGTGGCCGGGACTGGAATGCCGCATCGAACCCTTTGTCACCCGCGGCGATAAAACCCTGGACAAACCGCTGCCCCAAATCGGCGGCAAAGGGTTGTTCACGGCCGAATTGGAAGCGGCTTTGCGTGACGGCCGTATTGACATCGCCGTCCATTCCCTCAAAGATTTGCCCATCGAAGACGCCGACGGCCTGACGCTGGGAGCCATCACCGGCCGCGCCGACGCCCGCGACGCTCTCATCGCCCGCGAAGGCTGGACGCTGGACGCCTTGCCCGAAGGGGCGGTGGTGGGAACCAGCAGCGTCCGCCGTCAAGCCCAACTGCGCGCCATCCGGCCTGATCTGGTCATCAAACCAATTCGAGGCAACGTGGACACCCGCATCCGCAAGGTGCAGGCGGGCGAGTATGACGCCGCGATTCTGGCGGCGGCCGGCGTCACCCGGTTGGGGCTGACACAGATGGTGACGGAATATCTAGACATGGATGTGATGCTGTCCGCGCCGGGACAGGGGGCGCTGGCCGTCCAATGTCGCGCCGGCGACGAAATTGTCTTGACGATTTTGGCGGCGATTGAAGATGGGGATGCGCGCGCGGCCGTCACCGCCGAGCGCGCTTTTCTTAACGGGTTGGGCGGCGGCTGTTCGGCGCCGGTAGCCGCTTTTGCCACCGTGTCAGAAGCCGGGATTGAATTGGAGGCGTTGGCAGCCTGGCCCGACGGCCGTGAAACGTTCCGCGTCACCGGACAGGGCAAGGAGGCGTGGGCGTTGGGCGGCGAATTGGCGCAAAAGGTGATTGCTGCCGGCGGCGGCGACATCATCGCCAGCCTGGAAGCAGAGGATGGGGCGCGGCCGTTGGCGGGCAAGCGCATCGTCGTCACCCGCGCCCAGGCGCAGGCGGCGGAACTGAGCCGCAAACTGGCCGATTTGGGCGCGATCCCCATCGAAATCCCCATGATTCGCATTGAACCGGTGGCGGATGAACGGCCGTTAGAACAAGCGATTCTGCGATTGGAAAGTTACGATTGGGTCATTTTTACCAGCGTCAACGCCGTTAAAATTTTCTGGCGGCAGTTGCAATTACCAATTACCAATTATCAATTACCAAAAATCGCCGCCGTCGGCCCGGCCACGGCCCGCGCCTTGTTGGAGCGAGGCGTCCAGCCGGAATTTACGCCGGATGAATTTGTAAGCGAAGCGGTGGCGGGCGGCATGGGCGACCTGACGGGACAGCGCATTTTGCTGCCCCGCGCCGCAATTGCCGGCAAAACGCTGCCGGAGCTATTGACGGCGCAGGGGGCGCAGGTGGACGACGTGCCGATTTACCGCACATTGCCCGCCGGATTGGACGAAGCGGGCCGGGCGGCGCTGGCGCAGGGCGTGGACTTGATCACCTTCACCAGCGGTTCGACGGCGCGAAATTGGGCGACGGCCGTGCGCGAAGCGGGCATTGAACTCGACGCGCCTATCGCCTGCATCGGCCCTATCACCGCCGCTGCTGCCAAAAAAGCTGGCTTGACTGCCACCATTACCCCCGACGAGTACACCATTGACGGGCTGGTGCAGGCAATTATCAATGAGCAATGAGCAATGAGCAATTTCACTCTGTTACACCGGCCGCGACGGCTGCGGCGCACGCCCCAATTACGGGCGATGGCGCGCGAGAACCGCGTCGCCCCCAATGATTTTATTTACCCGTTGTTTGTGCGGCATGGAGACGGCCGTACCCCCATTTCCTCCATGCCCGGCATTGACCAGTTGTCGGTGGCGGAAGCGGTGGTCGAGGCCAAAAAGGCGTGGGAGTTGGGCGTCCCGGCCGTCATCCTGTTCGGCATTCCGGCGGAGAAAGACCCCATCGGCCTGGAGAATTTCGCCCAGAATGGCATCGTGCAGCAGGCGATCCGGGCGATCAAGGCGGAACTGCCCGACCTGGTTGCGATCACCGACGTCTGCTTGTGCGAGTATACCGATCATGGGCATTGCGGTTTGCTGGACGAGATGGGGAATGTGCTGAATGATGAGACGCTGGATGTGTTGGCGCGGACGGCCGTCTCCCACGCGCAAGCCGGCGCGGACATCGTGGCCCCCAGCGGCATGATGGACGGCATGGTAGCCGCCATCCGCGATGGGCTGGACGCCGCCGGATTCACCGAAATCCCGATTATGTCCTATGCCGTCAAATACGCCTCCGCCTTTTACGGCCCGTTCCGCGACGCCGCCGATGGCGCGCCCAAGTTTGGCGACCGCAAGACGCACCAGATGGACCCGGCCAATGTGCGCGAGGCGCTGCGTGAGGCGGAATTGGATGTGGCTGAAGGAGCGGATTTTTTGATGGTGAAGCCGGGGTTGCCCTACCTGGACGTGATTCGCGCCGCGCGTGACGCTTTCCCGGAAATGCCATTGGCAGCGTACAACGTCAGCGGCGAGTATGCCATGATCAAAGCGGCGGCGGCGAATAGCTGGCTGGATGAGCGGAAGACGGTGTTGGAAGCGCTACTCGGCTTTAAGCGGGCGGGGGCGGATTTGATCATCACCTATCATGCGCTGGATGCGGCCAGGTGGCTGCGCTAATAATTGACCATTCACAATTAACAATCTTATGACAACCACACCCGAACCAACCTCTCCCTTCCTCCGCGCCTGCCGCAACCTGCCGGTTGAACACACGCCGGTCTGGTTTATGCGCCAGGCGGGGCGATACATGCCCGAATATCGCGCGCTCCGCGCCAAACATTCGATGCTGGAATGTATTCACACGCCGGAACTGGCGGCCGAAATCACGCTGCAACCGATCAAGGCGTTTGGCTTTGATGCGGCCATCATTTTTTCCGACATTTTGCCGCCGCTGGCGGGCATGGGCCTGAACCTGGAATTTGTGAAAGGGGAAGGACCGGCGCTGCACAATCGGATTGAACGGCCGTATGACGTAGACCTCCTGGCTGTCCCGCCCGCCGAAGAAATCATGGGCGGCACGCTGAAGGCCATCAAACTGGCCGTGGCCGAACTGGGCCAGACGCCGCTCATCGGCTTTGCCGGCGCGCCCTTCACCCTGGCCAGCTATGCCATCGAAGGGGGCGGCTCCAAAAATTATTTGCGGGCCAAGTCGTTCATGTACAGCGAACCGGCGGCGTGGAAACGGCTGATGAACAAGCTGGTGACGGTGCAGGCGGATTATATGCTCAAGCAGGTGAAGGCGGGCGCGTCGGCGCTGCAACTGTTCGATTCCTGGGCCGGGCACGCCCTGGGCAAGCTGGATTATGAGCGTTATGTCAAACCATACAATACAGAGTTGTTCAAGAAGCTGGAAAGCGCGGGCGTGCCGGTGATTAATTTCAGCACGGGCACAAGCAGTTACCTGGATGTGGTGGCGGCCTGCGGCGGCGACGTGATCGGCGTGGATTGGCACATGCCGCTGGATTGGGCGTGGGCGCAAATCGGGCCGGATAAGGCGATTCAGGGCAATTTGGACCCGGTGGCGCTGCTGGCGCCGTGGCGGGAGTTGAGGGCGCGGGTGGATGATGTGCTGGATCGGGCGAACGGCCGCCCCGGACACATCTTCAATCTGGGACACGGCATTTTCCCCAATGTGCCGGTGGATAACGTGCGCCGGGTGGTGGATTACATTCACGGAAGAAGGATGAAGGCGGAAGGATGAAGGCGGAAGCGCAAATGACGAACCCAATCGGCGTCCTCATCATGGCCTACGGCGGGCCAAATTCTTTGGATGAGATTCCGGGGTATTTGGCGGATATTCGCAACGGCCGTCCGACTGCCCCGGCCGTTCTCGAAGAGATCGCCCACAATTACCGGCAAATCGGCGGCAAATCCCCCCTGTTGGATTTTACCAAACAGCAGGTGGCAGCGGTGCGGGCGCAGTTAGATCCGGCCCAATTCAAAGTGTATCTGGGCATGCGCCACTGGTCGCCCTGGATTGAGGAAGTGGTGGGACAGATGGTGGAGGACGGGATCGGCCGCGCCATCGCTCTGGCGCTGGCCCCCCATTACAGCAAACTTAGCGTCGCCAAATACCACGCCAAAATCAACGATGGCCTGGCGATGTTTCGCGGCGACATCGAATTCCAATACATTGACAGCTACCATGACGCGCCCAAATTGATTCAGGCGTTCGCCAACCGGGTGCAGGAAGGGCTGGGGCAATGGCCGGAGGCGGAGCGGGACGGCGTTCACGTCCTTTTCAGCGCCCACAGTTTGCCCGTCCGCATCCTGAAGATGGGCGATCCGTATGACGGCCAACTGCGGGAAACGGCGCGGCTGGCAGCGGAAAAGGCGGGGTTGCGCCACGATCAATGGTCGTGGAGCTACCAATCGGCCGGGCGCAGCCCGGAGCCGTGGATGGGGCCGCAGATTGAAGACCATATCGTGGATTTGGCCGGCCGGGGCGTGAAAAATATCGTCAGCATCCCGGTCGGTTTTGTCTGCGATCACGTGGAAATTTTGTATGATATTGACATTCAGGCGCAGGGGGTGGCGAGGGAGTGTGGGGTGCGGTTGGTACGGCCGTCGGCCCTCAACGACGATCCCCTTTTCATCGAAACCTTGGTGGATTTGATTCAGGATCAGGTAGCGGCGTGGTTCACTGCCCCGGCGCTTTAACATTCAATCCGCTGACGCGGGAAAAATGGCGGCGGTCAAAGGTGTAAACCTCAGTCAACCCGTTTTCACGCATCCAGACGGCCGTGTAAGCGTCAACAAAATCAATGTTCTTCCCGGCATACAGGTCAACAGCTTGCGAGATGACAGAGGCCGATTCGATTTCAATGCCGGGCGTATTTAGAATGCCCATGATCTGCCGCCGGATCGTGTGCCGGTCCTGCTGATAAACCTTGCTCATCACCCAAACAATCTCGGCAATGATTAGGTGGTGAGTGACCAGGGTGATGTTGCCCTGCACAGCCGCGCGAAAAAGCGACTCCGCCGCATCTGCCTGCGCCACATCGTCATTCATGAAATAGCGCAGGAACAAGTTGGTATCAGCAAAGACGCGCTCAGCCATTTTCCATGCCTTTTACCACATCTTCAGCAACTAGCTGCCGGGCTTTTTCTCTGACATCGGCTAAATCCTGCGGCCTGCTGATAAGAACAACGCCCCGCAAGTCGAAAATTGTGTCAGTAATCGGTCTTAACATAATGTAGTCGTCAATTTCTGTCAGGGTGATGGAATCCCCCGGCTTAATTCTCATCCGCTGCCGCAGGGATTTGGGAAGCGTAATTTGGCCTCTTGACCCAACTGTTACCATCATTTGCCACCTCACTTTTACCGACTAAAGGATTTTTTACTTACAAAACATACTATTGCATACAAAACTACAAGTTGTCAACCATTTTGGAGAAAATCATGCTAAACATTCAAAAATCAGTCGAATTATTCAAAGAAGCCAAACAACTGCTGCCTGGCGGCGTGGATTCGCCAGTGCGCGCCTTTCGCGCCGTCGGCGGCCAGCCGTTGTTCATCGAAAAAGGGGAAGGGGCGTACCTGACGGATACGGATGGCAACCGGTACGTTGATTACGTTCTCTCCTGGGGACCATTGATTTTGGGGCACGCCCACCCGCGTGTGGTGCAGGCGATTCAGGCGCAGGCGGCGCGGGGAACCAGCTACGGCGCGCCCTGTGCGGTGGAAAACGAATTGGCGAAGCTGGTGATAGAGTTGATGCCCAATATCGAAATGGTGCGCTTCGTCAACTCCGGCACGGAGGCGACGATGAGCGCGCTGCGGCTGGCGCGGGCGTTCACCGGTCGGGATAAAATCATCAAGTTCCAGGGCAATTATCACGGCCACGCCGACATGCTGCTGGTGCAGGCTGGCTCCGGCGTGGCCACGCTGGGGCTGCCCGATTCGCCCGGCGTGCCCGCCGCCACCGTGTCGGACACGCTGACCGCGCCGTACAATGACATCGAAGCGGTGCGAGGGTTGTTTGCGCAGTTTCCGGGGCAAATTGCGGCCGTGATTGTGGAGCCGGTGGCGGGCAACATGGGCATGATCCCACCCGTTCCCGGATTTCTGGAGGGGCTGCGGGAGGCGACGCAAGCGGATGGCGCGCTGCTCATTTTTGACGAGGTGATGACCGGTTTCCGCGTCCATTTAGGCGGGGCGCAGACGTTGTTCGGCGTTAAGCCGGACATCACGGCGCTGGGTAAGGTGATCGGCGGCGGGTTGCCGGTGGGGGCGTACGGCGGCCGTCGGGAGATCATGGAGATGGTGGCGCCGGCCGGGCCGATGTACCAGGCAGGCACGCTGTCGGGCAATCCGCTGGCGATGACGGCCGGGATTGAGACGCTGAAGATTTTGCGCGAACCGGGCGTCTGGGACGGCATCGAGGCGGCCGGGGCGAAGCTGCTGGACGGCTTGAAAGCGGCGGCCGCGCGGGCAGGCGTCCCTATTTGCGCCAACCGGATTGGTTCGATGTTCGGCCTCTTTTTCCAGGAGGGGCCGGTAATGAATTGGGACACGGCCGCTCAATCAAACACGGAGCGGTTTGGCCGTTACTTCCAGGGGATGCTGGAGCGGGGCGTTTACATTGCCCCTTCCCAATTTGAAGCGGGATTTATCTCCACCGCGCACGGGGACACGGAAATTGAGGCCACCGTTGCCGCGGCTGCGGCGGCGATGGCCCAGTTGTAAAATGGGGCGGGTGGCGAGTGGCGGGTATGCCTCTGGACGCGCCACTCGCTACCCGCCACCCATGTTAACCTTGGTTAAATTGATTGTTGCCAACTTGTTAACCCCTGGTTTATCCGCCCATAATTTCAGACTTAACTTATTTCATTGATAAGGCGAGCCTAAACACCCATAATATGGGTCATGAGCGTGCAACCAACCATCAACAAGCAACTTGATCTCACCTTCCTTCGCCTTTTCCCCAAGCGGCAAATTCATTGGCATATCCCGCGCCTGCTGTTGATGCTGGCGGGCGTTTTGGTGGGTGGGTTGATGCTGTTGACGCCGGTATATTTGCTGGCGCGGACGGTGGGGGCGGGCAGCGCGGCCGTTGACATGCTGCTCAAGCCAACCACCCTGCAAACGGTGGGGCGGACGGTGGGGCTGGCTGGCGCGGTGACCTTGGCTTCGATTGCGCTGGCAGTGCCATTGGCCTGGCTGACCACCTGCACCGATTTGCCGGGCCGTCGTTTTTGGCTGGTGGCGGCGGCGCTGCCTTTGGCGCTGCCCAGTTTTGTGGCGGCTTATCTGCTGGCTTCCACGTTTGGGCCAAAAGGGTTGCTGCAACAGACGTTGCAGCCGTTGTTTGGCGTGGAGCGGTTGCCGGGTATTTATGGTTTTCCCGGCGCGTTTTTGGCGCTGACGTTGATGAGTTACCCGTACATTTTATTGACGGTGCGGGCGGCGTTTCGGCGCATGGATCCGGCGTTGGTGGAAGCGGCGCAAAGCCTCGGCTACACGCCGATGCGGGCGTTTTGGCAGGTGACGCTGCCCCAGTTACGGCCGTCCATCATGGCTGGCAGTTTGCTGGTGGCGTTGTATGTGCTGCGCGATTTCGGGGCGGTGACGATGATGCGTTACAACACGTTCACCCGCATGATTTACATCCAGTACCAGTCGTTTTCCAGCCGCTCGTTGGCGGCGGCATTGTCGTTGGTGTTGATTGGCATGACGGCCGTCATCCTTTATCTGGAAATGCGCGCGCGCGGCCGGGCGCAGTATGCCCGTCGCTCCGTCGGCGCTGCCCGTCAGCAAAAGCTGGTTAAACTGGGGGCATGGCGCTGGCCGGCCGCCCTGCTCATCGGCAGCCTGGTGACAGTGGCTTTGCTTGGCCCGGCCGTGAGCTTAATTTATTGGCTGGCGCGGGGCATCATGCGCGGGCAAGAGGTGTCGGCATTGTGGCAAGCTTCCTGGAATTCGGTAACGGTGTCTCTAGCGGCGGCGGCGGCGGCGATTTTGGCAGCGTTGCCGGTGGCGGTTTTGTCGGTGCGCCAGCCGGGTCGGTTCAGCCATACCCTGGAACGGCTGACGTATGCCGGTTATGCTTTGCCGGGGATCGTGATCGCGCTGGCATTTGTCTTTTTCGGGGCGAATTATTTACGGTCGTTATACCAGACCTTACCCATGCTCATCATCGCTTATGTGATTTTGTTTGTACCCCAGGCTGTAGGCGCCACTCGCTCCTCGCTGCTGCAAGTGCCGCGCAGTTTGGAAGAAGCGGGCCGGAGTTTGGGGAAACGGCCGTTGCAAGTTTTCCGATCCATCACCTTCCCGCTGCTACGCCCCGGCGTATTGGCCGGGCTGGCTTTGGTGTTTCTGACGGCGATGAAGGAACTGCCGGCGACGTTGATTCTCAGCCCGATTGGGTTTGGCACGCTGGCAACGGCCGTGTGGTCTAACATCTCCGAAGCTTTTTTCGCCCAAGCCGCCGCCCCGGCTCTGCTCATCATTCTCCTTTCCTCCGTCCCCCTCGCTATCCTCACCCTCCGCGACAAATAATTCACCTGAGTAGTTTTTGCGCCTCATCTCCCCAAAGTAATCCCAAAAGCCTTATAATGTTCATGAAACTTTCGCCACCCCCCTGCGTACTTAAGGGTGAGGTTCAGGAGATTGGAAAGTTGTGAACAAAGAAAACGTTTGGCTGGAACAGGCCAGGCAAGGTGATAAAGCAGCTTTCGGGAAATTGATTGAAGCATATCAAATACCGGTTTACAATCTGGCTTATCGAATGCTCAGTAATCCAGGTGAAGCTGAAGAAGCGGCGCAGGAGGCATTTATCCGCGCTTACACCCGACTGGAAACATATAACCCGGCGCACAAGTTTAGCACGTGGATGTTATCCATCACGTCGAACTACTGCATCGACATTATTCGCAAGCGGCGGGCATTGCTGCTCTCGATTGATGAACCCCTGCCGCCGCATCCGGCCTTGATGTCGGATAAGAGGAAGGGGCCGGAACCACAATTGCTGATGGGCGAACAACAAGAACTGGTTCAATCACTTCTGCAAGAATTGGCGCCGGATTATCGGCAAGCGGTGGTGTTGCGCTATTGGTATGACATGTCCTACGAAGAAATCGCCGAGATGATGGATACCACCGTCAGCGCCATCAAATCCCGGTTGTTCCGCGCCCGCCGCCAACTGGCAGAAGTGGGCGTGGCCCAGGGCATAGCGCCGACGGTTGAACGCGCTGCTGCTATGGCGTAACGACATTCAGGTGCAACGCACTTCTAAGTGCGTCGCACCTCTGGAGAAGACAAGCGATATGGAACATGAAACTGCCTATTCCATGATGATGGACGCGCTTGATGGCGAGCTTGCAGAAGGTCAACAGCAAGAACTGGAGGCGCACCTTCAGGCGTGTCCACCTTGCGGGCGCGAATGGCGTGCCCTGGCAGCGATTGACGCTTTGTTCCGCCAGACGCCAGCGTTGGCGCCGGCGGTTGATTTTGCCCAGCGCACGCTGGCCCGCCTGCCCAACCGGCGTTACCGTCGTTGGGCCATGAGCGTTGTTTATGTGATGCTCTTGGTTGTGGGCGTGATTCCGGCGGCGGTGGGCTATTTGATGGTAGGGGCGCTGCGCCCGGTTTTGAGTGAACTTGACATTTTGAGCAGTTTGCTTGGTTCATTAGGCCGTTTGGTTGAAGTGATAGGCACGGTGGCGCGCGCCCTTATGGATGGGGCCGGTGAGTTTGTGCTGCAACAACCGGCGGTGTTTGGTTTGCTGTTGGTGATGGCGGGCCTGGTTTCTGTCTGGGGCGGAGTTTACCAACAATTACTCATTCCACAACGGCAGAATGTTTAGTTTTCTGCCGGATGGAGGATTCTGATGAAGGTTAAACGTATTGTAATTTTGAGCGTGGTTTTACTGGCTTTATTGATTCCGGCGCGCGCGGTTTTGGCGGCGCCTCCGTTTGATACGACGGTGAAGAAGGGGGAGACGGTTAATAATGATGTGGTGGTTTTTGACGGCGACCTGGAGGTTGAAGAAGGCGCTGTCGTTAATGGAGATGTGACGGTTTTTAATGGTCATGCGGATATTGCCGGGACGGTGAATGGCGATCTAGTTTTGTTTAACGGGGATTTGGATGCGGCGGACACGGCCGTCGTCACCGGCGATTGCGTTTTGCTGAATGGGTCGTTGACAGATAAGACGGAAGATGGCTTGAACTGCACCGATGTGGAGAACTTGCCCAACTTCATCCCGGCGTTGTCTGATTTGCCCGACATTCCCCGGTTTACCGGGCCGGATTTTGAAACGCGCGCGCCGGATAATGAGCCTGGTTTCTTTGGCAATTTGGGCGCAGCGGCCGGCCGTAGTTTGCTGATGGGTTTGTTGGCTTTTGTGGTGGCAACCTTTGCCCCGCAGCATATCTTGAAGGTGCAGACGGCCGTGCAGCGCAAACCAATTGCCAGCGGCGCTGTCGGCGTCCTGACGGCGTTCGCGGTGCCTTCGCTGGCATTCCTGTTGCTCTTGATTTCGGCGCTGCTGATTGTGCTGATTTTGACGGCGCCGCTGGGCTTGTTGGGATTGGCCGTCATCTTCCTGCTGTTCCTGGCGATGGCGGCTGGCGGTTTGCTGGGCTGGATTTCGATTGGGAATGTGTTGGGGCAGCGATTAGCTGATCCCATCAATTTGAAGAACCGCAATTTGGCAACGACGGCCGCGTTAGGCACGGCCGTACTCACATTTGCCATTGGTTTGCTGGGCATCTTGCCCTTTGTGTTTGGCGAAGGGCTACTGACGATGCTGGTGATGAGCGTCGGCCTGGGCGCGGCGGCTTTGACCCGCTTTGGCGCCAAACCCTATCCTTTGACAGATGGGTTGGCTGAACCGGAAAAAGTGACGGCCATATTGGAAACCCTCACCATAGAAGACCCGGCCCAATTCAAAGAATAAACAACTTCCCTTCCTCTTCCCAAAGCAAAGAGGCGCGTTCCCCGACGCGCCTCTTTGCCTTTCAATAGGATTGGGATCGGCTAAAGAGACTCGAACGCCCCGACTTTACCATCCATTTTCCCGGCAATTTGCCCGTACAGATGGCCTGACAGAGCCAAAAGATATGGGCCGATCAACAGTCCCAAAATTGGCGCGGCAACCCAACCCAGACAGGGAATAAAACCTATGATGCTGAGTACCGTGCTGATGCCGATGCTGGCCGCAAAGGTAGCCAACGCTGCAATCAAGATGTCGGCCACATTATCGCGGGCGATGCTGAAAACCTCGCCAAAGCGGAAGGTAGCGCTCAGTTCATTGGTACGCACATATTGAATGACAATGGCCGGGCTGAGGAAGAAAAACGCCAAACTGAGGATGAGAATCAAACACCCGATAATAGCCCAGGTAGCCAACATCCCGGCGGCGAACAAATCTTGATTGGAACCGGCCACTCCACCCAATCCGACGGTGGCGATCACGGCCACACAAACCAAAATCCAGACCGGAGACGTATAGACGATTTGGGCTACCATAACCGCCAACCCATCCCGGAAAAGCTGACCCAAATCATCCCACTCCGGCATAGGGTAATCTACGCCGTCCTTGACGTTGCGGGTGATGCCTACCATCCAACCGAACAACAGCGGAATAGGAACGATGAGAAAAGCGGCGATGGATACCAGAGCGCCGATGCCGATTTTGCGCAGCCAGCCCTCATCTTCGGCAACAAACGTAAATGCCTTGGCAACATCCATAAATGACCTCCCTATAATAAGCCTCCCGGAGGTTCCATCCAAATAGACCTTTCAGGGTAAAAACCTCCGGGAGGTTGGTTGTAATATGAAAAAACTGGAGTAGTCTCACAGATTACTCCAGTCTTATTAACTCAAATCGCTTGGGTATCAGGCCCAGCCTTGCCCTTTGACAAAGTCGGTGATGAAGGGGATGGTCACTTCCTGCCCCTGGTAGGCTTGCCAACCCCAGTAGACGCCCACGGCCCAAATGAGAATGGAGGGCAGACCGAAGCAGAAGAAAAGCACGGAGCTGAGAATGGTGCCGCCGACCACGTTGATGAGACCCCATACCAACGCCTGAGCGTTATGAGCTTTGAGGAACGGCCGTTCCTTCTTATCTTCCATCAGCATAATGATGATGGGAACCAATGGTGTGAAAACGTAAGCCAGAAAGGCCCATAATTTATCGTCAGACGTGACTTCATCCATACCACTAAAATTATCTTCCATAATGGGAACATCCTCCTCGAAATCCATTCCTTCATCTTTGCCATCAAAATCTTCAGACATTACAACCTCCTTTAAGTTGCAAGGGGTAAATGGAGTTTACTGGAACCATTGTAAATGCCAGCTACCCTGCCGTCAATATATCGGACGAACAGGTTCCTGTAAAAATTGCGTCTTGACGCTCTTTGGACAATATGCTACCCTGTTGGCACTCAAGCAAAAAATGAGTTTGATGATGAATTCGATGATGAGCGGCCGTCTTTTAGCACACCTCTTAAACAACTCCCCAAGTTGTCGGGTGATGCCTGCCTGCCGTTTTTAGTTTAGGAACCCTTTCGATTTTTAAGCCACAGGCCACCCGCCTGAGGCTTTTTTTTGTTTTGGGAAGGGGAATAGTGTACGCAAGACATCCGATTTCTCCAAGAAATCGGATGTCTATCAAACGAGGACACTCATGAGCAAACGATACGATTTCAAAACCATAGAACAGAAATGGCGGCCGTATTGGGACGAAATAGACCTGTACCAAACCGGCAACGACCCGGACAAGCCCGACATCTACATCCTGGACTACTTCCCCTACCCTTCCGGCGCCGGGCTGTCCGTCGGCCATACTCGAAACTACGTGCCTTCCTGCGTCAGCGCCCGCTATCATCGGATGCGCGGTTACAATGTGCTGCACCCGATGGGTTGGGATGCGTTTGGCCTGCCGGCCGAGAATTACGCCATCAAACACCGCATCCACCCCCGTGAAAGCACCCGGATTTTCAGCGATACCTACCGGCGGCAAATGCAGTTGATTGAATGTTCCTACGATTGGTCGCGGGAGATCAACTCCACTTTTCCCAACTATTATCGCTGGACGCAATGGTTTTTCCTGCTGTTGTACCGGCGCGGGTTGGCCTATCGGGCGCCGGGGGCGCAGTGGTGGTGCCCCGACTGCCAGACGATTCTGGCAAACGAACAGGTGGCGGACGGCCGTTGCTGGCGCTGTAACTCCCTGGTGGAAAAGAAAACGCTGAACCAATGGTATTTCAAAATCACCGATTATGCCGACCGGCTGCTGGACGACCTGGATGGCATTGATTGGCCGGAAAACATCAAAACGATACAGCGCAATTGGATTGGCCGGTCAGAAGGGGCGGAGGTGATGTTCGAGACGGCCGTCGGCCAACCCATCTCCGTCTTCACCACCCGGCCCGACACCTTGTTCGGCGTCACCTTCCTGGCCCTGGCCCCGGAACATCCGCTGGTAACGGCCGTCACCACCCCAGCGCAGACGACGGCCGTACAAACCTACGTGGCTGCCGCCCAGCGCGCGCCGGAACAGGAGCGGCTGGCGGCGGACAAACCGAAAACCGGCGTCTTCACTGGCGGGACAGCCGTCCATCCCCTGACCGGCCAGCCAGTCCCCATCTGGGTGGCCGACTATGTGATGGGCAGCGTGGGCACAGGTGCGGTGATGGGCGTCCCCGGCCACGATGAGCGGGATTTCGCCTTCGCCCGCACCTACGGCTTGCCCATCATCGAGGTCATCAGCCCGGATGGCGAGCCGTACGGCACACAAACCTGTTTCCCGGAAAAGGGCATCCTGATCAACTCTGGGCCGTATTCGGGGATGGACTCTGATGCGGGGACGGCGGGCATCATCGCCGACCTGGAAGCGCGGGGGATGGGCAGGCGGCAAGTGACCTACAAAATGCGCGATTGGCTGATTTCGCGGCAGCGGTATTGGGGTGCGCCCATCCCCATCATCCACTGCCCCGACTGCGGCGCGGTTCCGGTTCCAGAGGCAGGTCTGTCGGTTCTGCTGCCCGATACCGATGATTTTGCCCCGGCGGGGGACGGCCGTTCGCCCCTGGCGCGAGTTGAACCCTGGGTACACGCCGCCTGCCCGACCTGCGGCGGCGCAGCCCAACGGGAAACCGACACCATGGATGGCTTCGCCTGCTCCTCCTGGTACTTCCTGCGTTTCGCCAACCCGCATTATGAAGACGGCCCCTTCGACCCGGAGGCGGTGCGGCGCTGGCTGCCGGTGGATACCTACGTCGGCGGCGCGGAACATGCCGTCATGCACCTGCTGTATGCCCGCTTTTGGACGAAGGTGATGTACGACGCCGGGCTGGTGGATTTTGTGGAGCCATTCAGCCAACTGCGCAACCAGGGGATGCTGCTGTCGGCGGTGGATGGGCAAAAGATGTCCAAATCGCGGGGCAATGTGGTAACGCCGGACGAGGTGGCGGCCCAGCACGGCACGGACGCGCTGCGGGCGTATGTGCTGTTCTTGGGGCCGTTTAACGCCGAGGTGGTGTGGGACGACCGGGGCATCAAGGGCATCACCCGCTTTTTGGATCGTTTTTGGAGACTGGCGACTGGAGACTGGAAGATGTCACCCGTTCACCTTGTTCACCCTGTCACCCTGTCACCTGGTCACGCCTTTGAGCGAGCCAGACATCAGACCATTAAACGGGTGACAAGGGATATGGAGGAGTTTCGGTTTAATACGGCCGTCGCCGCCCTGATGGAATACCTGAACACCCTGATCGGCATGACCGACCAGCCCATCCCCGCCGACCAATGGCGGAGAGCGGTAGAGAGCTTCACCCTTCTGCTGGCGCCAATTTGCCCCTTCATCACGGAAGAGGTGTGGCAAACGGTGTTGGGTCACACAGAATCGGTTCACCGGCAGGCATGGCCGGACTTTGACGAATCGCTGGCGGCGGATGAGGTGGTGACGGTAGTGGTTCAGGTCAACGGCAAGGTGCGGGACCGGTTTGAGGCGGCGGTGGGAATGGATGAGGAGGCGTTGCGGGTGGCGGCCGTGTCTCGCCCCAAAATTCAGCGCTTCACCAACGGCAAACCCATTCGCAAAGTGATCGTCGTCCCGCCTGGACTGGTCAACATCGTCGTGTAAAACAAAAGACCTCAAAGGTTTCATCAATCTTTGAGGTCTTTCTGCGGGTCAATTGTAGGTGACAACTTACGCGCGGGTGATGTACTCGCCCGTTTCCGTGTTCACCTTGATGCGGTTGCCAACCTGCACGAACAGCGGCGTTTTTACCTTCAGTCCGGTTTCGGTGATGACCTCTTTGGTGGCTCCGGTAGCGGTGTCGCCGGCGACAGCGTTTTCCGCATCCACCACTTCAAAATCCATTGATTTGGGCAGGATCAAGTCTAAAACCTCGCCTTCATAAGTGAGCAATTCCAATTCCATGTTGTCCCGAATGTAGGGCGCATACTCTTTGATGACGGCGTGAGAGACCTGCTTTTGCTCGTAGGTGCTGGTGTCCATAAACACGTAAAACTGGCCATCGTCATACAGGTATTGGAAGGTGTTTTTATCCAGCCGGATATCTTCCACCCGGTCGCCGGAGGTGAAGGTGATCTGAAGATTAGAACCGGTGCGTAAATCGCGCACATTGACGCGGATGGTGGCTTTGCCCCGCCCCGGTTTGTGGTGGCTGTATTCGGTCACTTTGTATAAATTGCCGCCTTGGGTGAAGGTGACGCCGCGGCGTAATTGATTGACATCTTTCATCGAAAATGCTCCTGTAGAGAATGATAACTTGTAAATGAAACGGATGAAGGTCTAAAAAGAGTCGCAGCGGTCAAGGACTCTGTTAGCAATTCACAATTGACGATTTACAATTGACAATTAAACGAAGGGGTCTGGCCGGGAGCGGCGGTTCCACCAAAGAACGGCCGCCGAGGAGCCGGTTAGCAGTATTAAACCAGCCACGAACCAGGCGATTTCGTTCCAGGGCGTGACGCTTTGCAGCCGGAAATTACCCAGTTCGATCACCAAAAGCCAGTTGTTAAGTAACCCTTGCATGATGGGGTGAGTTTATCATAAATTAGAGGGGCGGCACAGTTGGCGGAAGACGGCCGTTCTCCGGCCGGATTTTTGTCTAATCTTCTTTTTCCGGTACAGTTATCACCATCAATTTCACCCGAAGGAGCAGTACCCATGTCAAAATACGTTGAGACGATTCAAACGCTGGCCGCCAACTACGGCTTGCGCCTGTTGGGCGCCATCGCCATTTTGCTGATTGGCCGTTGGCTGGCGCAAAAATTGGTGGATGCCAGCAAAAAGTTGATGGCTAAAGCGCAGATAGATGAGACGCTGGTCTCGTTTTTAGGGAATGTGCTGTACTACCTGCTGCTGGTTGTGGTCATCATCGCCGCTTTGGGCAATTTGGGCATCGCCACCACCTCGGTGGTCGCCGTATTGGGCGCAGCCACGCTGGCGATTGGGTTGGCGCTGCAAGATTCGCTGGGCAATTTGGCGGCGGGGGTGATGGTTATTTTGTTACGGCCGTACCGGGCCGGCGATTTTGTCATCATCGGCGGCGAAACCGGCTTTGTCCGCGACATCCAGATTTTCCACACCACCCTGACCACGCCCAACAACGAGACGATTTTTATCCCCAATCAGGACGCGCTCTCCAGCAACATCACCAATTATTCCAAAGAAGAATTGGTGCGGCTGGAACTGCTGTTTGGCATTGGCTATGAGGATGATTTGCTCAAAGCCAAGCGCCTGCTGCAAGAACTGATGGCCGCCGACGAACGGGTGGCGGCGGAACCGGCGCCGTCGGTCATTGTGGGCGAATTGGCGGACAGCAGCGTGAATCTGGTGGCGCGGCCGTATGTCCATGTGTCAGACATGCCCGCCGTCACCGCCGATATGACAGAACAAGTCAAACTGCGCTTCGACGCCGAAGGTATTTCGATTCCATTCCCGCAGCGGGACGTGCATTTGTTCAACGCGAGCGGGTAGCGGGCAGCGAGTGGCGGGTTATTGAATCCGCCACTCGCCGCTCGCTCCATTTTTATGGCAGCGAGACCAGGATGAACGGCTCGCCGCTTTCCGTCAGCAAATTCTGGCAGGGGCCGGGAGCGCAGGTATACGGGTTAAACACGCCCAGGCGCAGCGACGCGGCCGTCACTCCCTCCGGTCTCAGATGCGCCTGCAAAATCAAATCCCCAACCTGCCAGTGCGGGAACCAGAGCGACTGCGGATCGAGAGTGTCCAGCCGGTAATCCTCAGCCAGCAGATCGCCGCCGCCATCCAGCCAATGCAAAAACAGGCGGCGGGCGGCGGCGGGCGGGGCCAGGACGCGCCAGTAGGTGAGTACGGCCGTTTCCCCCACATCCACCCCCACCAATTCCAACTCCTGGCCAAACTGGACATTGACCGGAATTTCTGGCCGGATGGGGGGCGCGGCGGGCAGCGTGTAGCGGGTATTCAGCCCCTCATTTTCAACGATTGCGCCCCATTCGCCCACCAGTTTTTCTTCCCAGATAGGATCGAGGGGCAGGGCGGACGGCCGTATCAGCGCCGGCTGGTCGTCGTTGGGCAAGATGAGCGCGCCATCGGCCGGGTTAAAATGGCTTAAGGCCACATCCTCCCGGCGCAGGCTGAGCTGCATGGTGGGGCTGTCCATCGTGTCCGGCGACCAGCCGGCCAGGGCGGCGGCGGTGATGGCGGGGGTGTTGTCCAGGGCGACGGCCGTTTCCGTCAGCGCCGCCTGCCACACAAACTGCACCTCCTCGTTTTGCGGCCAAGTCACAAAAATATCCCGCGTCGTCCGTCCCAGGTACAGAAAAAACAAAAGGGCCGCGACTGTTTTTCCCCGATTTCCGCCAAAAATTGTGGATAAGTGGGGCAAAGCTGTGGATAACCGGCGGGAATTGTGCATAACTTTTGGGAAAACGACGGAAAAGAGGAAGCGTCCGCCTATGACGGGGAAGATGGCGACGACTGGCAAGGCGTTGATGATGCGGATGCTGCTGGGGGCGTCCGTGGTCACCAGGCTGGGCGTGGTGGATGTAGCTAACCAGAGGAGGATGAAGGCGTAACGGCCGTCCCGCCATCGCCACAGACTCACCCCTACTCCCAGGTAAAACAGGACAGCTGCCACCGGTTCAAACACCGGCTGTCCAGCCACCCCTTGCCGCCACAACGGGTCGCCTCGCCAGCCAAACACCCCCAAAATTTTGAGGCCATTTGCCAGAATCGGCCGCCAATCCCCTGATTTTAACGCTTGCAAAGGCGCGTCAATTTCGCTGATGCGGAACTCGGCCCCCGGGTTGGTTTTCAGGAAGATGAGGAGGGGAGCAGAGACGGCCGTCATCACCAGCACAAATGCCAACACGCCCCGCCACCGTTTTTTCAACGCCGCCCCATGAACAACCGCCAGGTAGCCGATGAACAGCCCGTAAAAAATGGGAACCGCCCGCGCCGCCATGTAGGTGTACAGGCTAAGACCGGCGAACAAGCCTGACAAGGTGAATACGACTTCTGGTCGTCGGTGACAGGGTGAATACGACCTCTGGTCGTCGGTGATGGGGTGATCTTTAATCTCCAGTCTCCGGACTCCACTCTCTAATCCCCACGCCCGCCACCAGAAGTAGGCCGACAGGCTGGACAGGAGAGGCAGGGTGATGGCGCGTAAACCGAGGCGGCTGTAGAAAACAGGCCAAAACAGCACGGCCAGCAGCCCGGCAACGAGGACGGCCGTCTCTTTGCCAAATAATTTTCGCGTCAGAGTGTAGCTGACAGCAACCAGCAGGATGCCGGAGAGGGCGGCGGGCAGGCGCAAAGCCAGGGCGTTGTCGCCAATCAACCCTACCGATGCCGCTTGCAGGGCATGGAACCCGGCTTCGTGGCCGTAGGCGCGGGTGTAGTAAACGGCCAGGTTGCCCTCGTCCAGGATGGAGCGGTCAATCAACCAGTTGGCGACTTCGTCATGTTCCAGGCCCAGGGTGGGGAGGTTGTGCAGGCGGAGGACGGCCGTGACCAACAAAACGAGCAGGTACATGACACGATGAGGCATAGTGGAGAACGGATTTACCACACCTCGCGCGGCTCGGTCAGCAATCGTAATCCATCTAAAATTTGCCGCATACGCTCTTTGGACAATGCCCCAATTTTTTCTGCCAGATTGTATTTATTGACTGTATACAGTTGAGAGGTATTGACCACACTGGATTTAGGTAAATTAGCTTCCCCCTTGTTGAGTCGCACATTGTTGGGAAAACGGGTGAGATGAATGTTTGACGTTAACGCGCAAACAACAACCGTCTTAATACGACTGTGATTGAAGACATTATTTTGAATGACGACGTATGGATGAAGGTAGCCCGGTTCTGATCCCGAAGGTTCACCTAAATCAACCCAAAAAATATCGCCTTGATTGATTACCATGTGCCTTCTACCATTTGCCGCTGGACTCGCTGCATTGCCGCCTGTTCAGTTTTCTCATCCAGATTAGGAAGATCGCTGTATGCCTGGTTGATCGCTTCCATCAACCGTTCGTTTTCACGCCGCCGCAAAAACTCTTCCACCGCTAAGACGAAAAGACGACTGCGGGGAATGCCCATCTCCTGCGCTGTCATGTCTACTTGTTCCAATAACGGCTTACCTAAAGAAATTGCTGTTTTTACATTTGCCATCGTTGCACCTCTGTTTTTACCATAAGTATAACATTCAGTATACCTCGTGTAAATACTCATCCGAGAAACTTTAATCGAGCGATGAGTGACGGCGGCAAAATTGAGCGCAAAACGCGACGCTCCTCTTCGCCCAAGACGCGCAGGAGCCAGAGCGCGGCCGGGTAGGCGACCAACCCCAACCCCAGGCCAATGATAGGGTGAAACTGCCCGCCCAGGAAAGTGGCGATGATCATGATGAGTGCGGCCAGCAACGGCCGTACCAACAACCCGCCCCAATCCATCCCCGCCATCCGCTTCCGTAGATAAAAGCCAAACAACCCCATCAGCGCCAGCTCCGACAAAATCGTCGTCACCGAGGCGGCCACATAGCTAAAGCGGGGGATGAAGATGAGATTGGCGATGATGTTGAAGGCGACGGCCGCCGCAAACGCCCGCGGCTGTATCCGTTCCAACCCCAGCGCAATCAGCACATAATTGGTGACACTGTTCAGCCAGCCAAACGGGATAGACCAGATAACGATTTGCAGTGCAATCGCCCCATGCGGCAAAAACTCCTCGCCGCCCAAAATTTGCACCAGCGGCGTCGCCCAAAAGGTGATGAGAACTGCAATCGGCAGCGCCAACAGCAGCATCAACTTGAGCGACAGCCGATACATCCGCCGCGCCGCATCCAGCGAACGCTGAATCTCCCGCGAGATGATGGGGAACAACGCCAGCGTGAAAAAGGAGGGCACGATTTGCAGGGCGTTGAACCATTTGTAGGCGCTGTTGTACCAGCCCACCACCTCTTGCCCGTTCGCCAGCATGTTGCGCAGCAGCACCACATCAATCGAGATGAAAACTGTTTGCAGCAGATGGATGAGCATGAGCGGATAGCCCTTGCCCAACATTTGCCGCTGCAAGCCCCAATCCACCCGCCAGGGGCCGGGCAAATCAAAACTGCGGAAAGCGAGCAGGGTCAGGACAGCCAGGATGACGATGTTGGTCAGGATGGAAACGGCCGCCAATCCCACAAAGCCAAACCCCATCAACAGCGCTATCACGCCAAAACCGACCTTGAGGATTGTCGTCGCCGTCGTCATCGCCGCCGGCGTTTCCGCCTTTTCGTACACGTAAAACAGCCCCGTCACCCCCTGCGCCATGCCGGAGAAGACCATGCCGACCATGATGAAGATAATCGCTGCGATTTCAGGAATTGTAGGCGGGTTATTACCCTGAGAAGTGAACCAGACCCAGGCCAGAATGGGCAGCGCGCCGACGAAGCCGGTTCCCAGGCGTAAAATGGAACTGTTGAGCAGGTAACCGCTGGCTCGCCCTCGATCCTGGGACACATCGCGGGTGAGCAGGATGTTGAGACCGAAGTTGGAAACGATGTCGAAAAAACCGGCGGCGGCGATGGCGTAGGCGTAACTGCCCGCCTCGACCGGCCCCAAAAAACGAAGGTAAAAGGCAGCGAAGGCGAAGTCAACGAATTTGTTGACCAGATTGAGCAGGATGGGGACGATGCTGTTTTTAGCCAGACTGCGCGTCGTCGTCATCTCGGCGTCCGGCCGGACGATGCGCCGCCAGCCCCAAATGCCCAGAGCGAAGAGCAAAATGATGCCCCCCATAGCGCTGGCCAGCGCGCCCAGTTGGAAGCTGGCCGGGCTGTATCGAAAGCGCACCGTCCAATGGCCCGGCTCTAACAGGACGCCGCGAAAGTTGCCGTTGACGCGGATAATGTCCACTTGTTCCTCGTCGGATTCGCCGCCGCTGAACGGCCGTATAAACCCCTTCCACCCCGGAAAATAGCTATCGTTCAAAATGATCCACGATGGTTCATCCACCTCGGCGGAAACCGTGACTTGGATGTTGCGGTATTCATCTATGGAGACTGGAGATTGGAGATTGGAGATTGGAGATTGGAGACTGCTGTTAGTCTCTAATCTCCAGTCTCCAGTTTTTATGATGACAAACTGCCTCGGATCATACTTCATCATCGCCACTAATGGGTCGTCGGTTACGGCCGTACTCGTCAGCGGCAGCGTGTAAGCGCGGGGAGCGACGGCCAGATTCTCATAAACGCGCAGCCCTTCCCCTGCCCAGGCCAGCTTCAGCTTGGGCAGGTCGAGCGTTTCGGCGGTGATGATGTACTTCACGCCCAGCACGTCCAGCAGCGGCGAGTTGAGCGACTCCCAGTTGGCGATGGGCTGCACCCGATTGAACCCCAGTTCGTTTTGTGGTTCAATCGCCGCCATGTACTCCGTGTACTGTTTGGGGATGATGGAGTCATAGCCGCGCGCGTCGGCGATGTTGAACAGCCAGCCGGAATTGGCGTTGAACGGCTTGTCTCCGCGCGGGTTGAAGCTGGTGATGCGCCATTGGCCCGGCTGCTGCTCCAGCCAGCGCACCAGTTCCGGCGTGTAATCGAGCAAAGCGGGATCAACGGCCGCATTAAACCCCACATTCGCCGCAAACAAGTCCAGCGTCAGGATGACGGCCGCCATGAACAGATAAATTGGCGTTCGCTTGATAAAAATCGGGCAGCGGCTGACGCGCAAAACCGTCCCCGTCCCCACCAGCATCAGCCCCAGCAAGAACAACTGCCGGTATTCGTAGCTGTAAAACGCCTGCGCCGAAGGGAAAGCGTCGGCCGCCTGCGCCAGTCCCAGGAAGATGCGGGAGATGATCGGTTCGAGTCGGCCGTACGCCACCCGCGACGCCAACAATCCACCCATCAGCCCCAGCCCGCTCCAAAAAGCCAACCCCGCTAACCCGGTGATGAGCGATGGTCTGGCCCAGAGGACAAACGGCCGTACCCATCCCGGCGCGCTACGGTCACTGGCCCACACATTGGGGGGACGGCCGTCCCGCCGCGACGCCGCCCAATCCGCATACGTCGCCCATTGGCGCGTTCGCGCCAAATAATCCATACCAAACCCGGCCAGCGCCGCCACGCCCAGCGTCAGCGGGAACACCCAGCGGAACGGCGTGTGCAGTTGGTTGGCAAAGGGCAGGCCGTAATACACCAGCGCGTACAAGGGCGTGCCGAAGATGAAGGCCAGGGAGAGGAGGCTGAGCAGGGTGAAGAAGGATGAAGGATGAAAGATGAAGGATGAAATTTTACGACGAAGGGTGGAAACGACGCCAAGCAAAGCTAAAAATAAGGGCAAAATACCCAGGTAAATGCCGCCTTCCACGTAATTTTTAATGCCCCAATTGGTCGTTGTCGGGCCGTGTGGGTTCGGTTCGCCGTAAAAATTGGTCGTCAGCGGCACAACCCGGCCGTTTAGGGCATCGGTGTAGGTGTGATGGGCCGGGTTGCCGAAGAAGTTAGGCAGCGCCAGCGTCAACGCCCGGCGCATGGGGAAGCCGTAGCTGCGCACCTGGGCAAACGTGGCCGAATCCTGGCGGAAATTGCTCTGGCCTGCCTCGAAAAAGGGGATGAGTTGGACGGAGCCGAGGAGCAGGCCGAGGAAGACCATGCCCATCAGCCAGGCGGCGGGGCGGAGAATAATGGATTGTGAGATTGTGGGCGACCCCAGGTCGCTTGTGAATTGTGAACGGAGGAGCCGCCAGAGGGCGTAGAGGGCCATCACCAGCAGGGTATAGTAGGTGATTTCGATGTGCCCGGCTAGAATCTGGCTTCCCAAAGCAACTGCGCCGGTGACTGCCCATAACAAAGTGGTTGATGTTGGCTTCACTCTTTGTTCATTGTTCATTGATAATTGTTCATTGGAAACAATTTTTTCAATGCACGCCAGCAGCAGCGGCAGCCACGCCGCCGCGCCGATGATCATGGGGAAGACGGCGGCGCTGGCCAACATAAATCCGCTGCCCTGATACACCAATCCGGCGATGGCGGCGCTGGATCGGCGCATGTTGAGGGCACGGCCGTACACATACATCAACGCCCCCGCCAGCCACAATTGACTCACCGTGTACCAGCCATACGCTTTCCAGATGGGCATCAGGAAAAAGAGCCAGCTAAACGGATACAGCATCGAATGCTGGCCCGTGGCCAGGAAAGGCGACCCGGCGAACAGATACGGCTGCCACAGCGGAATCTCCCGGTTTTTCACGCTTTCCACGAAAAACCGCTTCCAGGGGTAATTTTCAATCGCCAGGTCTGTCAGCAGGCCGTTATGCGGCGTCTCCACGCCCAATTCGGCCGCTTGGCCGGCCCACGGCTGCCACTGGAACAGGTTGTCGGCCGTGATCATCGTCTTCCCGCCCAGCGTCACCGGCGCATACAGCAGTAACGGCAACAGTAGAAATCCGGCCAGGATGAGCAAATCATTTCGGTAAGAAGCAAATCGTTTCATCAGCAATAAAAAAAGGGCTATCGCTAGCCCTGAAAGTTTATGGCAATCATACGGCCGTTTACCCAACGCGCCCGGTACGACCCACGCACAATCTCACAACGTCTGTTTTTCCAACGCCGCAAACAGGTCGGACATATTGGCAACTTTGTGGTCTTGGGCCGAAACGGTAGACACTTGCACCATCAATTTTTCTGAATTGGGAAGCAGATGCAGGCGCTGACGCTCAATAGCGGGATAGAAATATTGAATAGACGGCCGTAACCGCATCAAACATTGCTCCGCTAACAACTGGTTCCGGTCAGATGAAGTCAGCACCACAAAATCACCTGAATCGGTGTGGCCGATAAAGTCATCCTCCGAACCGATCTCCTGCACCGTATTGGCGATCATCAAGGTCACTGCCCGCGACACATCATCCGCTGACACAAAACCATACTTGTCCCGGAACTTATTCAGCCCGCGAATCCCGGCCAGCACCACGCCCCAATCCGGGCGGCGCAGCGCTTCCTCAATCCGTTCTTTCACCACCACCCCTTCAGCCAGGCCCGTGATCGGGTTGGTGAAGGTGGTCAGGTTGGCCCGCCGCAGCGCATTCCGAATCCGCAGCCGCAGTTCCTGGATGTCAAACGGCTTGGTGATGTAATCCACCGCCCCCAGCTCCAAACCGGCCAATTTATCCTGCCGTTCCCGCTTTTCGGTGAGGAAGATGACGGGCGTGTTTTGCGTGCGCCGTACTTTGCGAATGCGGCGGCACACCTCATACCCGTCAATATCAGGCAGGCGGATATCCAGCACCACCACATCGGGGGGCGCGGCCGTAATCGCCGCCACTGCATCCTCACCGCGCAGAGCATTCCCCACCTCATATCCCTGCACCTGAAAATAGGCGACCAGCATTTCAGATAAATCTGTGTCATCCTCTACAATAAAAATTCGTTGTTTATGATTTTGGTTCTTCACGGGTTGTTTTCCTACGGTTCACGGTACTACAACAAACCTGGGAAACAAGTCATCAGGTGGACGTGATGCGTACGCAGTGAAAACCCTACTTAATCGGTTCCTTATCAATCTTAAAGACGCAAGCATCGGCCCCCATGGCGATGCACTCAATTTCCTCGATCCGAAACTCCAGCCCGCCGCTCACCCAGCGCAAAGCCTCTTGCAAAATCCCCACCGCCACGAAGCAAACGGGACGGTTTGTGTGCCGCGCCCAGCACATCGAACAGCGATCAATGTAATACAGGAAATGATCGTCGAACTCTTTCGTCCGGCTGGTCTGGTCGCTGAATTGGGTGAAGATGCGGGCTACGGCCGGCACGCCGATTTTAAGCTTGGTGGAAAGGGGCAGCACTTTGAAGGCCAGGTCGCCGACGCCGGCTAATGCCCCAAATTGTTTGAGTCCCCGGGAAAAAATGGCGCGGCCGCCGCGCAATGCCAGCCCCCGGCCGCCGCGCGGCCCATAAATCTCGTCCAACCCCCGATTCAAATTGGTGATGTAGGCAAAGTCAAAAGCGCGTTCCAGATTGTCAGGCGGCAATTCCTGAATCAAATGGCGCATGTTGGTGAGGTTGAGCAACGCATGTAAGCCATTGCGCCCCATCACTTCTTCCATGGAATGCAAAAGAATGCGCCCCATTTTATTGGGATAAAAATAGCCGGATTCAGAAACCAAGTCTTTCACGACGATCTCCGGCGTTCACGACCATGTCTCGTCATGTTGTTTTGAGGCATATTTTTGGAAGTTGGGGAGAATTGCTTTTTCATTGACGCTGGTTTGCCATTCCCGTAATTACCAAGTGTTGAATACCTGGATACCAGACAACAGACTTGCATAAGTATAACAAGCGGGCATCAATTCCACAAAATTTAAGAGAGCATCTGGACGGGAATAGGAAGAAGGTACTGGACGGATGAAGATTTGGCACAGGTGGGGGAGCGTGTCATAATTGACAAGAACCGGGTAGAGGAGGTTGATGTGGCACAGGCAAAGATGATTTTCCCCCCGGATTTTCTCTGGGGAACGGCAACGGCCGCGCATCAAGTCGAAGGCAATAACACAAATAATGATTGGTGGGTCTGGGAACAGGAAGACGGCCGTATTCTCCACGGCCACAAATCCGGGCTGGCCTGTGACTGGTGGCAAAACGCCGAAGCTGATCTAGATCGGGCGGCCGAGATGGGAAATAACGCGCACCGGCTGTCGCTGGAATGGAGCCGCATCGAACCGGAACCCAGTGTCTTCGACTCCTCGGCGCTGGATCGGTATCGCCAGATTCTGCAGGCGATGCACGACCGGGGCATCGAGCCGATGGTCACGCTGCATCACTTCAGCAACCCCTTATGGCTGGTGGAAAAAGAGGATTTCAACTCCGGCGTGGCGGTTGACTACTTCCAACGATACGCCGCCAAAGTGGCGGATGTCCTGGGCGATCTGGTTCCCAAATGGGTGACGATCAACGAGCCGATGGTGTACGTGTTCATGCGTTATCTGAAAAAGGCGTTCCCGGCGCCGAAGCAGACCGGCTGGGCGGCGGCGATGCAGGCGACGCGCAATTTACTGCGCTGCCACGCTGCCGCCTATCACGCCATCAAGGAAAAGCAGCCGGAGGCGTTGGTGGGCGTGGCCAAGAACATGGCCGTTTTTCAGCCGCGGCCCGGCGGAAACAGGTTGGATAATTGGTGGGCAGGCCGCATCAGTTGGCTGTTTAATGATATGTGGCACGAAAGTTTGCAGCACGGCCGTCTCCGTTGGCCGTTGGGTCAGGGGCGCATCAAACATTTGGCCGACTCTTTCGATTTCACCGGCATCAATTATTACACTCGCTTTTATGTCAAATTTCCGCCGCGCGGCGGTTTGTTGGATAACGAATGGGGGCCGGACGCCATCGTCAGCGACGGCAATTATGGCGAGGTGTACCCCGACGGCATCTTCCAGATGATCAAGCGCGTCCTGCGCTACGACAAACCGATTTACATCACGGAAAATGGGATACCGGATCAAGCGGATGGGATACGGCCGTCCTTCCTCATCACCCACCTGCGCGAAATCTGGCGCGCCATCAGCTTTTGTTTCCCGGTGATGGGCTACTACCATTGGAGTTTGGTAGACAACTTTGAATGGGAGCGAGGGTGGACGCAGCGGTTTGGCCTCATCGAAATGGATCCAGAAACCCAGGAACGCCATTTGCGGCAGAGCGGCCGTCTCTATCGGGAAATCTGTCGCAGCGGCAGCGTCACCAGCGATATGGCCCAGCGTTACGCACCCGACCTGATGGACGCCATTTTTCCCGGCCAATCCCCGCCAGCCGTCGCATAGATTGTGGTATAATCGAGCGACAGAAATTCTGAAGACCCGCAACTGAAATTCAAAAATCATTGGGATTTCATCATGCCGCTAAAGGCCGATCAATCCAAAATCCCAAATCCAAATCGAAAATCCCAATTAGGAGAATGAGGTATGTCCGGACATTCAAAATGGTCCACCATTAAACACAAAAAAGCGGCCACCGACGCCAAGCGGGGCAAGCTGTTTACCCGGTTGGCGAAGGAAATCACCATCGCGGCGCGGGAGGGGGGCGGCGATCCCAGTTTCAGTACTCGGCTGGCGCTGGCGATTGAAAAAGCCAAAGCTCAAAATATGCCCAAAGACAATATCGAACGCGCCATCAAGCGGGGCACCGGCGAATTAGAAGGCAGCGAGCTGTTCGAAATGTTGTATGAGGCGTATGCTCCGAATGGGGTCGGGGTACTCATCGAAGTCGTTACCGATAACAAGAATCGGGCGATTGCCGACATGCGCCACGTGGTGAACAAAAACGGCGGCAATATAGCCGAATCCGGGTCAGTCGGCTGGCAGTTCACGCGCAAGGGATACATCGCCATCACCGAAGCCGTGGACGAAGATGAGATTTTTATGGTGGCAGCGGAAGCTGGGGCGGATGACGTTCAGTTTGGCGAGATGACAGAAATTTTCACCGAAGTGGATGATTTTGGCGCAGTACGCAAGGCGTTGGAAGATGCGGGGGTCAAGCTGGAAGAGGCGAATCTGGTTTACGAGCCGAATAATCCCATTGAACTGGAGCAGAGCCAAACGCTGCAAGTGATGAATTTTATCGAGAAGATCGAAGATTTGGATGATGTGCAAAATGTGTACTCCACACTGGACATCAGCGACGAAGCTATCGTCATGATGGAGGCGGCGTAAGAAAAGGATGAAGGATGAGGGCGGAAGGATGAATTTCTGCCACCATCCTTCCGCCTTCATCTTTTGTTGATGCGTATTTTAGGGCTTGATCCCGGTACGGCGACGACGGGGTATGGGGTGATTGATGAGGTGGACGGCCGTCTTACGGCCGTTACCTACGGCGTCATCACCACCTCCCCCAAACTTTCTCCCTCAGCTCGATTGCAAATCATATACCAAGACCTGAATCAACTCATTGCCGAATACCAACCCGACGCGGCGGCGGTGGAAGAGGTCTTCTTTGGCCGCAACATCACCACTGCCATCAGCGTGGGGCAGGCGCGGGGCGTGCTGTTACTGGCGCTGGCCAACGCCGGGCTGCCCATCGGCGAATACTCGCCGCCGCGCATCAAAGACGCCGTCACCGGCTACGGCAAGGCGGACAAGGCGCAGGTGCAGCTCATGGTGCGCAATCTGCTCGACCTGGAAGAAACGCCCCGCCCCGACGACGCCGCCGATGGGCTGGCGGTGGCGATTACCCATCATCAATATAGTCGGTATGAGGCGTTGTTGGAGTAGCGCGTGAAACGTGATGGGTATTCAGCTAATCACCACAGCGTTATATCCTCCCTTCAAATCAAAAAGAAGAACATTAGTGTTATTGAATTCGCAAGGTCTTAGACCGTATAATACGTCAAAGAACTGATATTGCTGGGAGGTAGGTGATGGACACACGAAATCAATTAGTTGATGAATTACTAAAACGATATCCAGAAATTGAACATTCATACAATCTCTACCGAAAGTCCGTGAATGTTTATGAGCGTACAAAAGCCGCTATGGGCGCTGCCCCCGAAATTCGCTTCATTATTTCCAGTACGCAAACTATAAAGGTTAAAAATGACACAAACTGGTCGTCAAAGATTTTTACGTGTAAGTGATTGGCATTACTTTCTAAATAATCTTCAACGTCAAGAGAATCAGGAGGTTAATCTTTATTATCTTCGGCAGCAATGTTACAAGGATATTGAAAAACTTAGAGAAAGACCTCTCATCGTATATTCCGTACAGTTTCCTCCCCCACCATCCCCCATTGGCGTGCCAATTTCAATAGATTTAGAAGATGTAGATGGTTTTACTGATTTAACAGAATCACTCGAAGATGGTAACCAAGTTGATGTTTTAATCCATAGCCCAGGAGGATCTCCTGAAGCTACGGAAAGAGTAGTCGCGCTTCTTCGTGAACGCTTCGAGTACATAACTTTTCTTGTTCCACACTCTGCCTATTCGGCGGCAACAATGATGGCGTTGTCAGGCAATGAAATAATAATGCACCCAAGCGCTAGCCTGGGGCCGATAGATCCACAAATAAACGGTACGCCAGCGCGTGTGTTGCGGAGAGGATTTGATAAAGCGCGTGAAGCATTAAAGAATGAAGGACCAGAATCGTTACCCGCATATATCCCATTGATCGAAAAGTATTCCCTCGAACTATTGGAAATATGCGAAGATTACGAGCGTTTATCGAAAGAGCTTGTAACTCTATGGCTAACGGAGTATATGTTTAGCGGAGAGCAGGTTGGCGAAACAATAAACACCGCTGTCGAATTTTTTGCCAGTTACGATGAACATAAAACGCATAGCCGCTCGTTGACATTTAGCCGGGTGAAGCACTTGGGTCTGAATATATCCGTTGCGGATGGGGAATTGAGGGCGTTGTTGAGAGAAGCGCATATCCTTCTAAACGGCTTTTTTAGCGTTACGCCTTTTGTAAAGGTCTATGAAAACAGTCACGGATTATCTTGGGGGAGACAATTCCAAATTATTACTCAACAACAACCGCAAACTATTGCAAAACAATAGTCCCAACTAAGCCTAAATTTCGCACCTTTCCAATCGAATAGAAAGAGGAAAAACATACCAATCTTGCTGGCCGCATCGCGTTAATCCGTTTCCTGGTCAGTCAGGCTTACCTGACAGATTGGCAAGATTGTATTTCTGCTGCCTCGTC
>JAJRVV010000235.1 GCA_024277135.1 Chloroflexota bacterium
GTCGGAGAATGATTTAATGGATACACGGATGATACGGATCTAACGGATTTACACGGATTTTCCCTTATTTTATCCGTGAAAATCCGTCCAATCCGTTCTACCCGTGTTGCTATTTCGACTCTTCCGACAAGCTGCTAGGCAGTTAAAACCGGAGGTTATCATTGGCATGATAAGGACGAAACGCATTTTATGGCCCATTGGCGCCGGCGTGATGGGAACGGCTTTTTTGACGGCCGTCTACTTTGGTCTTGTCTCCTGGGCCGAAAGCCCGCAACATGCCCTGGAACTGTTTTGGGAAGACCGCTGGATCGTCTTTCCCATTATCCTCGGTTTCGGGGTGCAGGCCGCCTTGTACATTATCTTGAAAAAGCGGCTGTTCATTCCCGTGGCCAATACCGGCGCCAGCGGCGCGCTGACCGGCGCCAGCGGCGGCATGTCCACCGCGGCCATGGTGGCCTGCTGCGCCCATCACGTCGCCGACGTGCTGCCGATATTGGGCCTGACGGCCGCCGCCACTTTCCTGGCCGAGTACCGCACCGCTTTTATGCTGGTCGGGCTGGGGATGACGCTGTTGGGCATTGGCTTCATGCTGGTTATTTTGTTCAAAGAACGGCGCAAAGCGCTGCAAATGTTTTCTCTGACAACGGAGGCTGTATGAAATTGAGAACTATTATCCTGTTACTGGTCGTTTTGACGGCCGTTGTCCTGACCGGATGCCAATCATCCGCAGATGAGACGGCCGCCGGCGCGCCGCCGGCCGATGCGCCGGCCGCCGATATGCCGCCTCCCGCTGCTCCGACAGACGAGGCTGCGCCGCAGAGCGCCGGCCCAGACGGCCAGACACAGGTTGACGAACAGGGAGCGGTCACTGTCGGCGTCACCCCGCTGAATCTGAGCGCCCACGATGAAACGTTAGATTTTGAAGTCGCCATGAATACACATTCGGTAGACCTGGGTATGGACCTGTCCACTCTGGCGACTTTGCAAACGGACACCGGCTTGGTCGTGCCCGCGCTTTCCTGGGAAACATCAGCCAGCGGCGGCCATCACGTTTCCGGCAAACTTCATTTCCCGTCCAATCCGGACGGCCGTCATCTACTCGATGAGGTCAACACGCTCACCCTGAGCATCCAAAATGTGGATGCGTCCGAGCGCGTATTTACCTGGCAATTAGCCCAATAATTTTTTAGGAGGTAATCATGGGACACACACGTTCAATTAGGACAAGTCGGAAAGCGCGCCAGGAAGAGGCCCGGCGCAAAGCGCAACAAAAGAAGATCATCACCGGCGCCTTGGTCGTCATCGGCCTACTGCTGATTGGTTGGGGCGCTTACGCCGGCTTGGCCGGACAGCAGGCTGACGCCGACGCTATGGTTTATACGCCGGAAGACGTGGTTTATGACCGGCCCATTCAGGCCATCCACGAGATGAATGAAGGGCCGCCCATCCCCTTCCTGCCGCGTGGTGACGCCCAGCCCGCCATCCAGATTCCAGAAACATCGCATAACTTTGGCAGCATTGGCCCCCAAGATGTGGTGGAGCGCACCTTCATCATCCGCAACACCGGCGACGCGCCGCTGACGATCAGCCGAGCGTATACCACCTGCGGCTGCACCACGGCCGAAATCAGTGCCAGCGTCATTCCGCCGGGCAAAGTGGCGGAAGTAACCATTGTTTTTGACGCCGGTTATCATGCTGAGGCCGTAGGACAGACGGTGCGGCGCGGCTTGATTATCGAAAACAACGATCCACGCCAGTCGGAAGCGGAAATCTGGATTCAGGCGAGCGTGCGCAATAGCTAGAGGATAGAGCTAGAGCCAGAGGATGGAGGATAGGCAGCTTCTTCCTCTCGCTCCAGCTCTAACTAATTGAGGAAATGATGCGACGAATGACGAAGATTTTTCCATTGACGGCAGCGGTTTTGCTGCTGGTGGGGACGGTGACGGCCGGATGCGGCGGACAGGCGCAGGCGGCGCATAGTTTTGAAGTGGCTCCGCTGGATGAAATGTCGGAGCAGGTGCAGAACGCGCCCACGGCCGTGCAGGAAGCGTATCAATTTGCGGTAGCCAACCCGGACGTGACGACGCGGATTCCCTGCTACTGCGGCTGCGGCGGCATGGGGCACACGTCAAATTACACCTGTTTCGTCGCCGGAGAAAATGACGACGGTACGATAGCTTTTGATGAACACGCGCTGGGCTGTTCTATCTGTGTAGACATCGCCCAAGACACGATGCGGCTGTTAGACGAGGGTAAGTCGGTGGATGAAATTTTCACCTATGTGGATAACGCCTACTCCCGTTTTGGCCCGCCGACGCCGTTGATACAAGGATAGCGGGAGCGTGAAGCTGTTTCTTTGAGTTGGGAAACTCATCGGGGTCAGGCAAAGGATCTATGATGCGTAAACTTTCCATGGTAAAACGATTCGCGTTGCCCGGTATCATGACAGTTGTGGCCGCTTTACTCCTGGTCATGGCGCATCCGGCGATGGCGCAGCAAGCCGACACGGCCGAAACGACTCACGTTTTTTTCAGCGCCGGCTGCGTGGCCTGCTGGCCCTACACCGAAGATGTTTTAATTCCCGCCTTACAGGCGCAAGGGTTGGCCGCTTCCGCAGAATTTCACGACTACACCATTCCCGCTGAACGAAAACGGCTGTTGGAAATGGCCGATTCGGTGGGTCTGCCCCGCTCTATCGCCGATTCGCTCTACGCTTTTGTGCCCACCGAGAATGGGACTTTGCTGATTTTGGGCCATGTGCCGCCAAATCTGATTGAAACGGCCGTCACCTCCCCCGACGTGCCTCCTCGCCTGGTAGTGTGGCAGCCAGAGATGCACGACGAACCGGCCGAATACCGCCTGTGGGCCTGGGCCGGCGAAGTGCAAACTTTTGCCATTGACATGCCATTTGCCGAAGCCTTAGATCAGGCATTGACTGCTGCCGGGCCGCTGCCAATTGGGTTAGCCAATCTAGGAGAACTCCTGCCCGCAGTCATCATTACCGGCCTGGTGGATTCGGTGAACCCCTGCGCCTTTGCCGTCATTCTGCTATTACTCGCTTTCCTCTTCACTTTGCGCCGGTCACGAAAGCGCATTTTGCAGCTTGGCTTCATTTATGTGGGCATGATCTTCATCGTCTACTTTGCCATTGGTCTGGGCATCCTGCGTGCTGTCCGCCTCTCCGCCGACCCCCATTTTGTGGCCCGCATTGGCGCCTGGCTGTTGATAGCGTTAGGCGGCGTCAACCTGATTGAACATTTCTTCCCCAACTTCCCCATCAAGCTGCACATGCCCAAGATCGCCGGGGCCAAGACGCATGAATTGATTAAGCGTTCCACCGTCCCGGCCACCGTTGGCGCCGGCTTTTTAGTGGGGCTTTGCACCTTCCCCTGTTCCGGAGGCATCTACGTTTCGGTGATTACACTGCTCAATGCCAAGACGACCCTGGCCTGGGGCGTCACTTATCTGGCGCTGTACAACGTGATGTTTGTGGTACCGTTGATTGCGATTTTGGTGGCGGTGGGCAACAAATCTTCCGCTAAAACCTGGGCCAGTTGGGAACGGCGTCACGCGCTTAAAATCCGGCTCTGGTATGGCTTTATCATGATCGGTCTGGGCGCGGCCATGTTGTTGTTGGTGATTCGGTAACAGGAATGAAGAGTTTGATTCGATGGCGACGCATTTGGCTTTGGCTGCTGCTGGCAGTGGTGGGATTGGGTATGGCTTTCGTGCCGCTGCGGACGAATCCGGCCGTACCCACCAGCCAAACCATCCGCATTGAGGCCAGCAGTTTCGCTCTCAGCCCGGCCGTTATCGAAGTGAATCCGGGCGATGAGGTGACGATTGAGTTGGCGGCGATGGATGTGACGCATGGGTTGTACCTGGATGGTTACGATTTGGAAATGATGGCCGAACCGGGACAGCCGCAAACGCTCACCTTCGTCGCCGATAAGCCGGGAACTTTCCGTTTTCGCTGTTCTGTCACCTGCGGCCCTTTGCATCCCTTCATGATCGGCAAGCTGAACGTGGGGCCGAATATGCTGCTCTGGCGCGGCATCGCTTTGTCTCTTCTGGTCGTCATTGGCAGCGGCATCATCATAAGCCGTAAACCGAACACGGAATATGGAGGACGGGAAATCTAACATGACTCGCGCTGACCTGACCCGAATCCCCGTTGTGAAAACTTTGCTGGTCAACCGCTGGCCGCAATTCATCCTGCGCGCCATCGCGCTGGCCGGCTTTGTGTTGGCGATTCTGGCCGGGATGGCGGGGACGCCGGTGGGCAGCCGTAATTTCGCCATCGTCTTTGTCTGGATTGCGTGGTGGGCGCTGCTGATTTTGACGGCCGTCCCCCTCTTTGGCCGGGGCTGGTGTACGATTTGTCCCATCCCCATGGCTGGAGAGTGGCTGCAACAAGGCAATCTCTTGGGGCCAAACGGCAAACGGCATGGTTGGGGGTTGGGGCGGAAATGGCCCAAATCTTTACGCAACATCTGGCTGCAAAACGGCGGCTTTGCGCTGCTGGCCTTGTTTAGCGCAGTGGTGTTGACCCAGCCCAAAGTCACGGCCGTCATCCTGACCATCTTCCTTTTCCTGGCGGTGGGCGCGTCGCTGGTTTTTGAACGACGCGCCTTTTGCCGCTACCTCTGCCCGGTGGGGGGCTTTATCGGCCTTTACTCCCAGGCAGCGCCGCTGGAGTTGCGGGTGCGGGATACGGCCGTCTGCGCCACACACGCCGAAAAAACCTGCTACACCGGCAGCGCCGACGGTTACGGCTGTCCCTGGGGCGTTTTCCCTGGCGGGCTGGTGAAAAATAGTAACTGCGGCCTCTGCCTGGAATGTTTGCGCACCTGCCCCCGCGATAACATCGCCATCCAAATTCGTCCCATCGGCGCCGACCTGAATGTGGTTCGCGGCCGCAAAATGGACGAGGCGTTCAAGGGGTTCATCATGCTGGGCAGCGCCATCGTGTACGCGGCCGTCATGCTCGGCCCCTGGGGCTGGCTGAAGATGACGGCGTACAGCGTCGGCTCTGCGCCCTGGTGGGCATACGTTACGACTTTCCTGGCGGTCGTTTTTGGATTGCTGCCCGGCCTCTTCTGGCTGGCGGCCTGGGCCGGAAGCCGGCAGCGGCGCGGCCGACGGGCTGTGCGGCGGCGATTCATCGCCCACGCCTACGCCCTGGTTCCGTTGGGGCTGGCGGCGTGGATCGCCTTCAGCCTCTCCTTTGTCTTTGCCAACGCCTCATACATCTGGGCGGTCATTTCCGATCCGTTTGGCTGGGGTTGGGATTTATTGGGCACGGCCGCCGCTCCCTGGACGCCTTATCTGACTCAGTTCACGCCCTTTTTGCAAACACTGGCGCTGGTCGGCGGCCTGGCCTGGGCTTCCCAAACGGCGCGCCGGACGGCGGCTGAGAAACCGGGCGAAACGGCCGTCCCCATCATCCTGTTTAGTTTTATGGTTACAGTAGGTTTGTTATGGCTGTTGGTGGGCTGAAACGGAAAAGCGGCGTGAGCGCCGCCATACGGAACCCGCTGCGCCAGGAGCTTTATGCGCGGCTCTTGTTGGCGATCTTGCTGCTGGGATTGCCGCTGGGGATTTGGGCCGCGCGCCGGATGGATACGGCCGTCACCCTCCGCGCCGCTATGCCCGAAGAAGGGGGGTTCCTGCCGGACGCGCTCACCGCTCAGGTTGGCGTTCCTTTCACTCTGCGTCTCACTTCCGACGATGTGCTGCACGGCTTCGCCGTCGGCCAGACCGGTTTCCCGGCGGTGGACATCAAGCCGGGGCAGGTGACGGAGGTGACGCTGACCTTCGATGAGCCAGGGACATACGCCTACTACTGCACCCGCTGGTGCGGCCCCAATCATTGGCGGATGCGGGGCACGATTGAAGTGACGGGAGAGGGGGAACCAGCCATTCCCCAATCGCCCCTTTATGTCACCCTGGGGCTGGACATTGACGCCCCCCATCCGGCGGAAGCGTTCCCCGACCAACCGCCTGCCGCTGATGGCGCGATTGACCTTCTTACCCGCGATTTTGACCGCCAGACTTACCTGGTTCAACCGCCGGCGGCCGTGTGGCATTCCTGGCGCGATGACCCGGAATTGACCGATTACAGCGACGGCCAATTGTGGGATGCGGTCGCCTTTGTCTGGCAAAGCCAGGCGACTGATGAGCAAAGGCAGTTGGGTCAGACTTTGTACGCCCAAAACTGCGCCGCCTGCCACGGTGGAACGGGCGCGGGCGATGGCGTTTTTGGGCAAGCGTTTGCCCAGGCCGCCAACTTCACTGACGCTCGAAATATGCTGGGTGCGAGTACGGCCGTGCTCGATGGCAAAATCCGGCGCGGCGGCATGGGAACCGGTATGCCCTATTGGGGCGCCATTTTTACTGACGGCGAGATAGAAGCGATCATCGCTTATTTGTGGACATTTCAATTTCCAAATGAGTAATGAATAATGAACAATGAGCAAATGGATGGAACGATGCAAAAACGAACCCTACTCTTTTTATTTTTACTGACTGTTGGTCTGTTGCTGACGGCCTGCGGCGGACAGCCCCAAATCAACGTTGAACCTATTGAAACGGATTGGGGGCGCGTGGTCAACGGCGATATTCTCAGCCGCGATGTGGCCGTGCGTAACGATGGCGCCGCGCCGCTCATCGTTGAATCCGTTTCCACTTCATGCAGTTGCACCGCTGCTACGCTGACGCCGATGACGATTGAGCCGGGCGAAACCGGCACGTTGCACATCGAATTCGATTCCGGCTTGCACGGCCCCGACCTGACCGGCAAGCTGCTGCGCCAGATATTTATCGCCTCCAATGATCCCGACCTGCCGGAAGTGATAATTGAGTTTTCGGTGGTTGTGGATCCGGAGACATCGTAGGCAAGACCTGCGAGGTTGACGACCAAAGGTCGTTGGAAACCTCGCAGGTCTTCGCGGAGAAGAATAATCATGCAAAAAAAGCTTGGCCCGGCAGCGCTCATGACCATCGGTGTTTTGCTCATTGTCGGTAGTTTGACTTACCGGCAGTTTATGCAGGCCATCGAGCAGCCGACGGCCGCCACCCTGCCGGAAACGATTGCCGGACTGGCGCAATCGGACGCCAGCTTTGGCCCGGAAGCGGTGGATGTGGTGACCCAACTGCACGGCCAGAACTTCCCGCTTTCATCCGGGGCGTATGGCATGTATGGCGACCATGACAACATGGCGATGCTGTGGGTCGCCGGCGCTCCGGCCAAAGGGATGGCCTCAAAGATGGTGGACGAAATGGAACAGGCCATCGCCGCAGGGGACTCCCCGTTTACGCCAACCGGGACGCGAAAGGTGAACGGCCGTACTCTCTACGAACTCACCGGCATGGGGCAACTGCACTACTACTTTCGCTCCGACTCTTTGGTCGTCTGGCTGGCGGCCGATGAGGCCATCGCCGAAACCGCCCTGGCCGACGCTTTGAACTTTTACCCGTAACTACTTCCCTGGAAACTGGTCGTTTTCGGGGAAATGACATCACAATGGGTGTGTTTTATTTCAGTAGCCGCGGTTTCTTACCGCGTTTCCACCTGCGCGGCAGGGATACCGCGGCTACTCATTTGAAAAGCACCCCAGCACAATTCGGAGAGTGAATAATGACAGAATTAGCTCCAAAATCAATACCTGAAGGAACCCAAGAAAAACCACGCCGCATCCCGATTGGAAATTACATTGCCTATGCCCTGGTGCTGAGTCTGCTGGCTTTGCTCGGTTGGGGATTGGTAAAAGTAAACAGCGCCCAGGTAGATTCCGGCCTGGCTCCTGATTTTACCCTCACCAGTTTTAAGGGGGAGACGCTCACTCTGAGCGATCTGCGCGGCCAGGTCGTCATCATCAACTTTTGGGCTTCATGGTGTCCGCCCTGCCGCGACGAAGCGCCCTACCTGGAAGCGACCTGGCGCAAGTACAAAGACCAGGGCGTCGTTTTCATCGGCGTGGATTATGCCGACACGGAATCGAAGGCGCTGGCTTACATTGAAGAATTCGACATCACTTACTTCAACGGGCCGGACATCGGCACCCGCATCTCGCAGGATTACAACATGCAGGGTGTGCCGGAGACGTTCTACGTGGCTAAAAATGGCGAACTGCGCGGCGTCAAGATCGGCCCGCTGTTCCCGCCGGAACTCGATCAGAAGATTGATGAGTTGCTGGCCGAATCGTATCCGTAACTCGTAACGGGCGAACCTTAATCGGAACACTGAACACTGAACATTGAACACTGAATACGGACGCTAGAGATTAGGAGATTAAAACTATGCTTGCTGATATTGGATTTATGACGCTAAATGCAGCCTTTGTGCTGGCAATTTACGCGACAGTTGTGTCTGCCTGGGGCGGCGCGCAGAACCGGCCGGAATGGGTGAAAAGCGCCCGGAACGCGGCCATTGTCGCCTTTCCCATGCTCACCATTCCGGTGGCGATTCTGGTTTATTCATTGTACGTGATGGACTTTTCCCTGGCTTACGTGGTGGACGTATCCAGCCAGGCTATGTCTCCCTTCCTGCGCCTGACGGCGCTGTGGGGCGGGCAGGAAGGTTCGATTTTATTCTGGGCATGGCTGATGTCCGGCTTTGTCATGATGGCGCTCATTCGCAAATGGGATCGTGACCGGGACTTGATGCCTTACTTCATCATGGCGGCCATGTTGACGACTGCGTTTTTCATCGGCATTTCGGTGGCTATCGCCAATCCCTTCGCCCGCCTCTGGCACATGCCGGGCGCATCTGATTTGCTCCAGGCGGTCTTCCAACCGGCCGGGGCCATGCCTTATATCCCGCAAGACGGACAAGGGTTGAATCCGCTCTTGCGTCACTTTGGCATGATCGGCCATCCGCCGACGACGTATCTGGGCTTCACCGGCTTTGTCATTCCCTTTTCCTTCGCCATCTCGGCGCTCATCACCGGTAAATCGCGGGAAGATGAGTGGATTCGCACCAGCCGCCGCTGGACGCTGGTGGCCTGGATTTTCCTTTCGGTTGGGTTGATATTGGGCGGCCGTTGGGCTTACGATGTGTTAGGTTGGGGCGGTTTTTGGGGCTGGGACCCGGTTGAGAACGCGATGCTGATGCCCTGGTTGACGGGTACGGCATTCCTGCACTCGATGATGGTTACTGAGAAGCGGGGGATGCTCAAAGTGTGGAGCGTGGCTCTGATCATTCTGACTTACTCCCTGTCACTCTTTGGCACGTTTATCACCCGCACCGGCGTCATCGGCTCGGTTCACGCTTTTGGTACGTCGGCGCTGGGACCAGTCTTTCTCATTTTCATCAGCGTGACCTTCATCGGCTCGCTGGCCTTGATGTTGAAGCGGTTGGACACGCTGAAGACGGAACATGAACTGCAAAGTTTCATCTCCCGCGAAGCGGTCTTCTTGCTGCAAAATCTGCTCTTTCTGGCGATCACGTTTGTCGTTTTCTGGGGTACGGTTTTCCCCATTCTGTCAGAGCTTTTTGTAGCCGAAAAAATTACGGTTGGCCCGCCTTACTTTAGAAAAGCGGCCGGGCCATTATTCGCGGCTTTGCTGCTACTGATGGGCATTGCGCCGTTGTTTGCCTGGCGCAAGCAGGCAGCGCAGAGGTTAGGCCGCCTGCTGTTGGTTCCATTCTTGCTGTCGCTGGTGTGGGCCGCGATTTGGGGGTATGTCCATCGGATGCATCCGGCGGCTTACCTTGTCCTATGGCTGGTGGCCTTTGTGACGCTGTCCATTTTGTTCGAGTTTTGGAAGGGGGTGCGGGCGCGGATGAAACGGGGCGAGAATCCTCTGTCTGCGCTTTGGAGCCTGATTGGGCGCAACCATCGGCGGTATGGCGGTTATATCATTCACCTGGGAGTGGTGATGATTGGTCTGGGCTTTATCGGCGAGTCTTATTTCAAGAGTGAGACGCAGGTGGCGTTGTCCAGGGGGGAATCGCTGACGATTGGCGATTATTCGCTGCGTTTTGATAATTTGGAGGCGTATCCGGGATCGGACGGCCGTGAGATATTAGAAGCCACCACCAGCCTGTACAAAAATGGTGAGTTTATTCGCACCATGAAGCCGCGCCGGGATTATTTCATCGTCCAGGAACAGCCGTCTACGATTCCGGCCGTTTATGCCACCCCGGCCGAGGATGTTTACGTGTTGCTGATCGGATGGGAGGAGATAGGTTATAGCTCTTCCACTTTCAAGGTGTACATAAATCCTTTGATTAGCTGGACTTGGGTGGGCGGTTTTGTCTTGATTTTTGGCACGATTGTGGCTGCCTGGCCGCAGGCAGAGCGGCGTCGTAAATCTTCATACGTACTTAAACCGGCCCAGGTAAGACCCCAGTTGGGCACAGGAGATTAATGATGATTAAACGGATTATTTTTGCTTTCTTAGCTGTGGCCGCTGCTTTCTGGGCTGTGACTGTGGTTCAGGCGCAGGGCAGCGAGCCGACGGATGATGAGGTGAACGACATTGCCAGGGGATTGTATTGTCCAGTCTGCCCTAACACGCCGCTGGACGTGTGCGAGACCCAGGCGTGCCAGGATTGGCGCGAAGAAATCAAATTGCAGCTATCGGAGGGTTGGACGAAAGAGGAGATCACCGACTATTTCGTGGAGCAGTACGGCGAGCGCGTGCTGGCGGAACCGCAGCGAAGCGGTTTTACCTCGATGGTCTGGATTTTGCCGGTGGTCGCGGTTTTGCTGGGATTGGTGGTAGTTGTTCAGGCATTGCGAAGTTGGAAGGCGGGTTCACAGGCAACGGCCGTCGCCGCCACGCCCAACCCCGCCATCAATCCCGACACCTTGGCCCAAATTGAACAAGAACTACGGCAAATGGAGTAGTCCATTATCCGTAATCGAAACGTGGAATTTAGTGAGCGTCCATAAATAAGTTCCCTCTTTTACGAGAATGTTTCGGGAATTGCAATTCCCGAAACATGGAAGTAAATAATGGGCGGTTACTTAGGAGAGAAAGAATGTCTATTGCAGCTATTTTAATTGGGCTGGCCTTGCTGATCATCACGATTCCAGTGGTGGCAGGGCCAGTGGTAAACGCCAAACGGGAGAAAAGGTTCCTGACAGATGAACCAGATGTCTCGGATGAGCAAGATCGCTATCAGCAGATATTGCTGGGTTTACGCGACCTGGATTTTGACCATGAGTTGGGCGTGGTCGGCGATGAGGATTATGCCGAATTGCGGGTGCAGATGCTGGCGGAAGCGGCCGCAGCGCGGGAAGCGGCTGGCATGGAATCGGCAGCGGACATTGAGAGTCGAATTGAAGCGGCCGTCCGCGCCCGCCGGAGCCAGAAAGCGCCCCCTGCGCCAACCCCCATTGAGCCGGAAGCGAATAACGAACTGACCTGTTACCATTGTGGGACAGAAATGGAAAAAGAGGACAAGTTCTGCACTATTTGCGGATCGGCGGCGGCGGCAGTATGCTCCCAATGTGATCTTCAGGCCAGCCCTGGCGACCAGTTTTGTGCCGGTTGCGGCGCCAGTTTACGCATGGAGGCAGCGGTATGAAAACCATGAAAGCAGCATTCATCATCATCGCCATCGCCCTGGCGGCAGCGCTGCCGGCAGCGGCGCAAGAGGATCCCGCCTCCGAATCGGCGGCCGTCATCAGCGTCGCCGGTCAGATCATCAACGATACCGAAGGGGCGGAAACGCCCGGCAATATGGAGGTGATGCTTCACGTTTGGGACGCTGATTTTAATGAAAAAGAGATGCTTCACGGGCAGGCGGATGCAGACGGCCGTTTCCAATTCGATAACGTCCCTTCCCAGCCAGACCTGCTGTACGCCGGCATGGCTGTTTACCAGGGCGCCACCTACTTCTCCGCGCCGATACCCATTGCCGAGGGGGAGACGACGCTGGAACTGGAAGTTTCCGTTTATGAAGTCACCGACGATGCCTCTGCGGTGCAGATTGACAGTATGCACCTGTTCTTCGACACCGATCAGGGCGGCTTGATGGTGGGAGAAATTTACAGCCTATCCAACCTGGGCGACCGGACGGTGATAGGGGCGACGGCGCTGGACGATGGCACGCCGGCGACGATGCGCTTTACCCTGCCGTCAGATGCGACCAGCGTTAACTTTCGCGGCAATCAAAGCCGCTTTTTCCTTACCGAAGACGGCTTTGCCGACACCTCGCCGTTGCTGCCGGGAACCAATTCGGGACAGGTGGTGGTCACCTACATCCTGCCTTATACGGATGGGCTGACGCTGGCAAAGACGGCCGTTTTCCCCACCAAAGAGGTCAACATCCTCTTGCCGCCCGCCATGGGATTGTCGTTGGATGAAGCTGGCTTCATCGCCCGCGGCCAGCGGGACATGGGACAGGGGTTTGTGGTGGACGTCTACTCCCTGGAAGACCTGGAGGCGGGCGCTGAGATCAACGTTGCTCTGTCCGGTAAGCTGGCGATGACAGGAACCGGCCCCATGGTCACGGAATCGCAGGCCAGGACGACAGATGGGTTGGCAATTGGCGGTATCCTGCTAGGATTAGCCGTCATCGGCGTGGGCCTCTGGTGGTACCGACGGCCGCTGGCCGAGGAAGAAGAGTTCCCGGAAGCGTTTGACGACATCGTGCAGGAAATCGCGCTGCTGGATGCGGCACATGACGAACAGGAAATTGACGACGAAGCGTACCGGTTGCAGCGAGCGGCTTTGCGGGAACAGGCGCAGGCGGCGCTGGCGCAGAGCGGAGACTGAAGAATAATGAATTGTGAATAATAAATTGTGAATTGTGAATGGCTCTTCATTCACAATTCACCGTTGACAATTCGTGATTCACAATTGAGGAGCGGGGTATGTACTGTCAGCGATGTGGTTTGAAATTGTCGGAAGGGGCCGGGGAGTGTGATGTTTGCGGGCATCCGGTTGGCCGGAATTGGGGCAGCACTGTCTTTTTCTTGCTGCTTTATTTTGTGATGATCATGCTCATTGTGTATCAGGCAACCAATCGTGGGGCGAGCACGGCCGTTGCCAATGCGTCGGCGGACATTCCCAACCAGGCCCAGGCTGTCAGCCAGCCCCAAGCGGCGGCTCAGGAATCGCAGACGGCGTTGGCGGCGCAGGTCAATCCGCCGGCCGGTTTCCGGCTGCCGGCCGTGTATGGCGATTTGGGGCCGCGCCTGCTGGAGGCGGGGGGAATTGATTATGACCGGTTTGTGCAGACTTACGAGCGCGCCGGACGGCCGTTAACCAACGCCCAACTCGCCATCCTCACCGAAGGCAATGACGAACCCATTGTGATTGACCAGGAAAACGCCTATTTTCTGCTCAACTTCTTCTGGGCGGTGGGGCTGACCAACCAGAACCCGCTGTTAACCGAGGGGATGATGGCGCAGGCCAGCGAGGGGAATATCGGCCGTTTTGCCTCCACCGGCGGCTGGACGATTGGGCAGAAACCGGCCACAGAATTATATGCCAGCACGCTGCTCATCCCCCTGACGATGGAACAGCAAGCGTTGGTGGAACAGGTAGCGGCTGGCGTCTACCGGCCTTGCTGCAATAACCCCACCGCTTTTCCTGATTGCAATCATGGCATGGCGATGCTGGGGGCGCTGGAACTGCTGGCTTCCCAGGGGGCAAGTGAGGACGAGATGTTCACGGCGGCCAAGTATATCAACGCCTTTTGGTTCCCGCAGCAGGCAATGGAAACGGCCGTTTTCTTCAAGAGTACGATGGATTTAGATTTTGCGGAAGTGGACGGCCGTATGGCCGTTGGCCCGGAAGTCTTCTCCGCCACCGGTTTTCAACAGATGCACCAATGGCTGGTAGAAGGCGGCGAACTGCCGCAAGGGCCGCAGGGGGGCGCCAGTTGCGGCGTGGGCTGATATTTTAGATTCAGTAGATCCAAAATCTGCCACGAATTGCACAAATTTCACGAATTAAGAACGTGTTTTTCGTGTAATTCGTGGCATTCATGGCGAAAATCTTGATCTACTGAGATTGGTTCAATCTTGGAGATTGAACCAATCTCGCTTAACGGCAAGGAAGAATGATGATGGGGCAATTGGGCGATAATCTACAGAAGCGCGTGATTGTGCTGCGCTGGCTCATTCCCCTTAGTTTTGCCTTGCTGGTTGTTCTCTACCAACTCGGTTTGGCTCGTTGGGTGCATGATAATTACAGCGATCCGCTTCATTTCGGGGTCGAAATTATTTTTTTTGGCGCTGTCGGGCCGGCCATGGCCTTTTGGGTCTTGACGCTGGTAAACAGTTGGTTGGATGAGAAAAAAGAGGCGGAACAACAGGCGCGTACCAGCGAACGCTGGCTGGCTTCTGTGATCGACGCCTCCGCCGACGCCATCCTCAGCCTTGATCCGCAAGGGCGTATTGAGTCCTGGAACCGGGGCGCCGAACTCCTTTTGGGTTACACGGCCGAACAGGTGGCGGATCGCCTTTTGACTGATTTTTTGGGCGGCCGGGAAACGGGCGGCCAGAAGGCCGCTGAAGTTGAAGTGGCGTGGCTGATGCAAACGGCCCGTGGAGTCGGTTTTGTACGCGGGCACGAAACGACGGTTCATCGGGCTGACGACCGTACCCTCATCGTCGAACTGACAGCCACCTACATCACTGATGACGGGAACACCCCGTTGGGGTTATCGCTCATCTTGCGCGACATCACCAACCGTAAGCAGCGCGAGGCAGAAATCCGGCGGTTGAACGCTAGCCTCAACCAACAAGTGGCGGCGCGTACGCAAGAGTTAGCCGAAAAAGTGGCGGAGCTGGCGCAGGCCAATGCGGAGTTGCAAAAACTGGATCAGACGCGCTCCGAATTCGTCTCCCTGGTCTCCCATCAGGTGCGCGCCCCATTGACCAATGTGCGCGGCGCGGTGGAGCGGCTGCAATCAAGCTGCGGCGTGCAGAATCCCGCCTGCGCCCGCATGTTCGCCATCATCGATCAGCAGGTGACGCGGCTGGATCGGCTGGCGCAGGATGTGTTGGATGCCAATCATTTGGAGTCGGGCGAGTTGGCGCTGCACCTGGAGCCGGTTTCTGTGTTGCCGGCCGCGCGCCGCGTGGTGGAACAGATGCGCGTTCGCCTGCCTTATCGCCCGATTCATCTGTCGGATACGCCCGGCTTGCCGTTGGTTTATGCCGACCGTGACCGGTTGATGGAGGTGTTGGCTAATTTGCTGGACAATGCCGACAAGTATGCGCCGCCGGACACGGCCGTTTTCGTGGACGCCCGCGCCGACGAGGTGGAAGTGACGGTGACGGTGCGCGATTGCGGGCCGGGCCTGCCGCCGGACGCGCTGGAGCGGATTTTCGATAAATTTTACCGGACGGATGGCAGCGATTCGCAGGCGGCTTACGGGTATGGTCTGGGGCTGTATGTTTGCCGTCAATTGGCAGCGGCGCAGAACGGCCGTATCTGGGCCGAAAATCATCCTGAAGGCGGCGCGCTCTTTTCCGTGGCTCTGCCGGTCTGGTCGGCGCCATCATGAGCAAACAACGTATCTTGCTGATTGATGACGACGAAACGCTGTTGGGGCTGCTGGCCGACCATTTGCAAGTAGCCGGGTACGCGGTCAGCGCCGCCGACAACGGCCGTGCTGGCTTAGCTTTGGCGCAAACGGACAGCTACGATTTGATTGTGTTGGATGTGATGATGCCGGGTATGGATGGTTGGGAAGTGTGTCGAAGATTGCGAGAGGGGACGGCCGTGCCCATCATCATGCTCACCGCCAAAGGGGAGGAGCTGGACAAACTGCGCGGCTTCCGCCTGGGCATAGATGATTACGTCACCAAACCCTTCTCCTTTGCCGAGTTGGTCGCCCGCGTGGGAGCGGTGCTGGCCCGCGCCGGCTCCGTTGCTCCTTCCCGCCACATCGCCAGCGGCAGCCTGGTGGTTGATTTCGACCAGCGGCGGGTGACGGTAGCCGGGCAGTCGGCCGACCTGACGCCGACTGAGTACCGTCTGCTGGAAGCGCTGGCCCGTCACGCCGGCCGTACCGTCCCCGCCGAACGGCTGCTGGCCGAAGTGTGGGGGCCGGAGTATGTCGGAGAACAGCGGCACGTCAAACATTACATCTGGTCCCTGCGGCGTAAAATCGAAGCGGATCCCGGCGATCCGAAACACATCCTCACCGAACGGGGCTTTGGCTATCGTTTTGAATAGTGGTTGCGACTGATATTTTGTGCCATTTTTATCCAACTGATTGTTAGTAGTTTGCCGGACAAACGTCGGGTTCGAGTCAGCTTTACTGGAATAGATTGTGGTATGCTGTTGGCGGATATGGGCATGGAAATGCTTGGCGCTTCCGTGTTTTTGAGAGATGTCAAACCATAAAACGTTTCACCTGGTTGGCCTGGATATTGGGTGTGCTGATTCTGGCGTCGTGTGTGCGTGCAGGTGAGGCGGCCCTGTCTACTCTCTGCCACCGACTTCGCCGCCAAGAGGGACAATGGATTTACCGGCTAATCCGCCGCCTGATGAGGTCTTCCCCATCCCTGACGATTGTATCAACCGCGCAAATAATGATAGGCGGTTATTTTCACTTTAGTCACTTTAGCCACTTCTTGCGGTTTACCGCGCTATGTTATAGACGTTATTGACCGCTTTAAACCGAATTTAGTCAATACGTTGTATCCGAATGCTTATTTCAGCGACATTGTGGAGGCAAATGGTTACGTATATATTTTGGATTGGGACAACGGTTTGCGCATTCTCGATATATCTGACCCGGCCAATCTGGTGGAAGTGGGAGGCTGGCGGTGGTAATCAACAATGGCTAACGCGGATAAGTACAAAAAGGAAGTAACAATGAAACAATGGCGATTAAGGCACATGGCATTACGGTGGCTCTTATTAGCAATTTTATTAACATCGTGTCGAGAAGCGCCGGATTCGGCCGCTAATCCCCCCTTACTCACACCTACGATAACTCCGCAGGAGATTGTGTCTGAACCCAGGGAGACGGCCGTATCGCCACCCGCAGCGACCAGACCGCCCACGATGACGCCAATACCCATCATAGCCAGCCCCACGGCAACGTTGCCACCGGAGTTCTCTGACGCAACATTGACCCCCACGCCCTCGGCCGTATTGCAGGCTTTGCTGGAGGCCAGGTTCCCGTTTCAATATGACAATTTACCTATGGCCGCGCAGGGGAATTACGTTTACCTGGGTCTCAACGATTTGTTAGCTGTGGTAAATGTTTCCAAGCCCGATTGCCCCATGTTAGTAGGGGCAGTAGTTTTGCGTAACCGCATAAACCAGATTCAAGTTGTGGGCGACTATGCCTACGTTGCTCTGGGAACACCAGGAGGCGGTCAGGGCGATAGGCTAGATACCGGATTACAGATCGTAGATGTGTCTAACCCGTTGATGCCACCTGAACAATGTTATAACAGTATGAAACCTGATGTTTCCAGAGCGCCAATGCTGCCTACACCAGGCTTTTACAGCACAAATTTTTCAGTGACGGACATAGCAATTACGGGCGATGTCGCATACTTGCTGGGTTATTACTCCGACATACTCCTCGTAAATGTATCAGATCCAGCTTCTCCCGTTGGAATCCGCACACTTTCCCACGAAACAAAGAGTACCTTTCAGGGTCTCAAGATTGCCGAGGGGTATCTTTACTTATGGGGCAATTATTATATCCCCCGCGCTAATTATTCACGTTTAACTATCTTTGATGTCTCCAACCCCCTTGAACCCAGAGAGATTGGAGAGACCTCAGCTTTAGGGATGTTCACGGATATTACCATCCACGATGGTTACGTCTATGCTTCTAATGGGAATATTTTTGATATTTCTGATCGTAGTTATCCTGTTGAAATCCCTGGCATATTCACGCTGACCCAACGTCAAATCCGTGTCGCCCTTATTGTAGATCGCTATGCTTATGTGATTACGGCTACAGGGCTTGATATCATAGATGTTACCGATCCAACCAATCTAGAACTAGTCAATTCGCTGCCCGAAAAAACCTATATAAATAACTTTTATTTCAATAACATTATGCGTATCGTGGCAGAAAACAACTATGTATATGTTACGGATTCGTCCTGGTTGCACATCCTTGATGCCTCTGATCCGAGCAATCCTGTGAAGATAGGGTGGTGGTACCCGTGAGCCGACACTTGCTGGCGCGGCCCGGCGCGGGCTTGTTGGTTCTCTTAGCTCTACTGGCAGGTTGTGGTGTTCTCCCTGTGCCATCTCCTGAAATCCCCCCCACTGCCGTCACACATCTACCAACCCCAACGGCCGTTTCCCCCTGCAACCGCTTCCTCCCTCTACCTCCATCAACAGCCAACGCCTGGCACGAACCACCTGATTCCAACCTGCCGCCCCCGCCTGCCCGACAACAACGGCCGTTTCGCTACGCCGTCCACACCCTCTTTCTTGACGAACATGTGGCCCGGTTAGCCGCCGAGGCCGGTTTCGACACCGTCGTACAAGTTTTCCCCTGGCGCGATTTCAACCCGGAACCGGGACGCTACGCCTGGGACGCGGCTGATTACATGGTGCGCAACGCCCGCAACAACAACCTTGACCTCGTCATCCGGCTGGACATGCCGCCCGCCTGGGCCATCCTGCCGGTGGACGAGGGTATACCTTTCGATTTGCCCGCTTATGCTGATTTTTTAACGGCCGTTGCCACCCGTTACCAGGGCCACATCCTGGGCTACATTATCTGGAACGAACCGAACCTGGCCGCCGAATGGAGCCGCTCCGGCGGCAGCCAGCCCGACCATTGGCTGACTTACGACGGTTGGGTAGCCGATCCGGCCGATTACGCCGGCGTCCTGGGCGTCGCCTTCCAGCGCATCCGCGCCGCCGACCCGGAAGCGTTAATCATTGGCGGCGGCCTGGCGCCCACCAACGAACGCTCCCCCCGCTCCCTGGACGACCGCGACTTTCTCGACCAGATGCTGGCAGCGGGCGCGGCCAATTGTTTTGATATTCTGGCCGTCCATGATTACGGTTACGGCCTGTCGCCAGAAGCGGATCGGACGGCGCAAGATGGCCTGAATCTGGCCCGTATCATGGATTTACGCGACATCATGTTGGCTTACGACGCGACGCAACCCCTTTGGATTACGGAGCTGGGCTATACGGTGCAACCGGGGGATCATCCATCCGTTTCGGCCGAACAGCAGGCGCTTTATTTGCTGGGGTCTTTTGAACGCGCGCGGCGGGATTGGCCCTGGGTGGAGATGTTGACGGTGTGGAATCTGGTTTACGGCCTTTCCCCCACCAATGAGATGAGTGGTTACAGCCTGGTAGAACCCGACTTGACCCCCCGGCTGGCTTATGAAATGCTGCGCCAGATGGAGAAATGACACATCGCCATACCTCGAAAACGGCCGTAGTAAAATCAGCAAAATAGCTTCGCCGACAAAACCCACACATCACATAGACCAAAAATAGACCTTCACCGGGTACACTGACGACAGAAGAGGAGGCCTGCTGATGGCAAAATACCCTGTGCATTTTCCCGACTTGAGTTTTTATCAGAAAACCGTATCCTGCCAGGCCGCCTGCCCAGTGCGTACCGACGCCCGTGGTTATGTGACGGCCGTCGCCCAGGGAGATTATGAACGCGCTTACCTGATCGCCCGCGAGACCAACCCCTTCGCCTCCACCTGCGGCTGGGTGTGCGGCGCGCCTTGCGAGGCCGCCTGCCGCCGGGGCAACATTGACGCCCCCATCGCCATCCGCGCCTTAAAACGATTTGTCAATGACCGGTATGGCGTTTATCTGGGCGAAAGCGGTCAGGCGCAGGAGCCGCCCGCCTGGCCCGCTTATGTGGGGGCCACAGACGCGGTTGATCTGGGGAACGCCCATCTGGCGAACGGCCGTGCCCGCCTGGTGGAAGCGCGCAAACGAGGCGAAAAAACAGGCAAGCGCGTCGCCATCGTCGGCGCCGGCCCGGCCGGGCTGACCTGCGCCCACGACCTGGCTCTACTGGGGCACGACGTCACCATTTTTGAAGCCTCATCCGTCGCCGGCGGCATGTTGAAGATGGGCGTGCCCGAATATCGCCTGCCCCGCGAATTGATTGACCTGGAAATCGAGGCCATCTTATCGCTTGGCCCTGCTTTGGCGTTGAACCAGGCGTTGGGGCGCGATTTTTCTCTGGCCGACCTGCGCCGTGATTTTGACGCCGTTTTCATCGGCATCGGCACTTACCGCAGCCGTAATTTGAACGTGGAAGGGGAGCAGATGGACGGGGTTTTGCGCGCCGTTGATTTCCTCATCAACGTCAATCTGGGCGGCTACAACCTGGATTTGGGCCGGAAGGTGGTGGTGGTTGGCGGCGGCAATGTGGCCATGGACGTGGCCCGCACCGCCGCTCGTTTGGGCGAAGCGCCCCAGTCTGGCGGCGACCTGGAGATGGCGCTGGATGTGGCGCGCACGGCCGTGCGCTTGGGTGCGACGCAGGAAGTTCACTGTCTGGTAGTGGAAGCCCGGGATGAGATGATGGCCGATCCCATCGAAGTGGAAGAAGCCAGGGAAGAGGGGATCATCATCCACAACCATGTAGCGCCCAAGCAGATCGTGGGTAACGGCCGCGCCGCCGGTATCGAGACGTTGGATGTGGCGCGCACGTTTGATGAAAACGGCCGTTTTAACCCGCAACTCATCCCCGGCACAGAAACAATCTGGGAATGCGACACCGTCATCGTCGCCATCGGCCAGATGGGAGAATTGGAATGGGTCAGGCCGGAAGATGGGCTGGAAGTCAGCCGGCGCGGCACGCTGGTGGTGGACAAGCAAACCGGCGCCACCACCGCGCCCGGCGTCTATGCCGGCGGCGACATCGCCTACGGCCCCCGCCTCATCATCAACGCCGTGGCCGACGGCCAACTGGCCGCCCGCAGCATTCACAGCTATTTGCAAAACGTCACCCCCCGGTTGGTGCGCAAAGGCTTCTTCATGCCTGTGCCCAAGCAAAAATATGCCGACGTAGGGCCGGTGCGCGACTACCTGCGCTGGCAGAGAAAGCTGCCGGACACGCTGCCGGTGGCGCGGCGCATTGGCGTCTCCCGCGTGGAAGTAGGGTTCGACGAGCCGACGGCGCAGGAGCAGGCCAGCCGCTGTCTCATTTGCAGCATCAACCCGGTTTTTGACGGCGAATTGTGCATTTTGTGTAATGGTTGTGTGGATGTTTGCCCCACCGAC
>JAJRVV010000236.1 GCA_024277135.1 Chloroflexota bacterium
CTCTACTGTACTGATTTGTTGGTGCAAGCCCGGTCCCTGCCACGGCGATGTGGTTAAAGCGGCGGCGGCGTGGGCGCTTAGTCAGATAGTCGCTTAATTCATCCCTCAAATTGTTTTACTGCTTACGGCCGTTATCTGGGTGCAGGTAACGGCCGTTTTGCATTTTTATCCCCCCATTCACCCCCAAAAGGAGAAAGATTCAATGTTTATCCAACACCTATTCAACCAGATTTCCCGTCTCATTTTCAGCCGCTGGGCGCATGGTTATGAAGAACATCATGGTTCCTGCGAATGATGCGGGCATTGCAAGCAATGCTTGGCTGCCCGGTTAGAGCCGCTGCATCTGGAAGTCAACCGCTGTTTCGTGCTGGAACATGATGACGCTTATGTGGGCATTTGCCTGCCGACTTGGCATCGTCGGGATAACGAATGGCGACGCGGCCGGTTGTACCTGGGCTGTCGGGTCTGTCTGGGCGAGGAGCAGGTGCGTGATACCGGCTTCTGCACGTTCTGGTCACGGCCGTTACTCAAAGTAGTCTACGGTACTTTGGCAACTACTAAATTCACAACAATCAAGTTACAAGTTTGGGTTATAGGTGAGATAGGCGGTTTTGGTGAGCACGGAGATATTATACGGTTCAATGACTGAGGAGGGAATAGCAAAGAATCATAAAATTCACCAGGCTCCAGATATGGATCCTTTAGACCGTATCGTTGCAGAAACGGCGAAATTCACAATCCACACAACGAGCCGGGTTGTTTACAGGGGAAGGAACTTGCTGCTGCTCAACAATGCCTTTCATTAGCGTCAGCGCTTTACTCAATTGCCGGCGTAACGGCCGAGTAAAGCGGACTTCGACGGCTTTGCGGGTTGGAATCAAGTATAAAAATCCCCGGTTAACAACTTGCGTGGTTTTGGGATCGGCTAACTCTAACAAACGGCCGTACGCCATCAACTGTGACCGGTAATGAGGGCCTATCCTTTTTGCCTGCTTGTAATCTACCGGAATCAGTTCGTCGTCCGTCTCGATCACCATATCAATCTCGCCGGAGAGCATCAGGGCCGGGTTGAAAACGGGCACGTTAAAGGTACGACGGCCGTTTGCCAGCCCATAGGTGCGTAAACTGCGCCGTTTCTCCCGTCCTGCTGCTTGATGATGCGCTTCAATTCCGGCCGTCATTTTATACGTGATCGGCCTTACCTGGGGCAAGATGGTGTGATAATACAAAATGCGCGGGCAGTACACATACTGCTTGAGGTCAGTGACGCGGAAGGTGAAAGAAGGGTCAGCCATGGCATCATCCTATGCGCAAAGCGGCCGGCGGCATTTCGCCGCGCGCCGAACGATTGCGCCAATCCTTTTGACAAACCGGCGTTAGCAGGATGTGACCTGTCTCATCCCCCAGTAAATCCATCACTTTGAAGAACAGTTCTTCCTGCAAATTGCGCGAGATGTCGCCGGTAAAGACGCTGTATTGCACCCGATCCAATCCATAATCCAGGCAAGCGTCAGCGATTTTGGTACGTATCCGGTCATGGGTGATGTCATAAAAAAGCAAACAGCGCATTTCAGTATTCAGTTTGCAGTATTCAGTTTGCAGTGTTCAGTTTTCAGTGTGGTAGTGGGCGGGTTACTGAACACTGTTTACTGAACACTGATCACCAGCGAGCCAGGAAGGGAGAAAGCTCATCCTTTTCCCCGCGCAGGTAGGTAGCTAGATGGCGGGCTTGCAGTTGGATGATGGCGCGTAACGGCCGTCGCTTCCCCTCATACTTCTCTGCCGATTCCAGCCGGGCGATCACCTTTTCTGCCAGAAAGCGGCGCGTTTTTTTCGTCAGAAAGCGGCGCTCATCCTGCTCAATCTTCACCCGCTTGTTGACTAATCCCAACATGGTTCGATCCACCACCGGGGCGCGAAACGGCTCGATGAAGTCCAGCACCAGGCTGGGTTTGCCGGGCCGGTCTACGTGGACAAAACCGCCATACGGGTCTAATCCGGCCAGCACCAACGCCCGTTCTACCTGGCTGTAAAGGATGCCGTAGCCATAGTTAAGGGCGCTGTTGAACGGGTCGCGCGCGCGCCGGCCGCGCCGGCCCGGCCAGTCCAACGTTTGCGGCAGAACGGCGCCGATGCCTTGCCAATATTTACCAGCGGCGCGCCCTTCGATGGAAAGCAGTTGGCCGCGTATTTCGTCAATGCTGTTTTGGTCGAAGTGGGCCGCCTGCCGCCAACCGTCCAGTTCGGCCAGATGGTCGCGCACTTCCAGAGACAGCAGGCGCAGTTCGTCGTGAACGGCCGGCGCGGTTTCTTTGCGGTATTTGGCGACGTATTTGAGCAGAGCCGCCTGGTTTTCGATTTTGCCCAGGGCGATGGCGGCGGCCAGGTCAACCGCGCGCAGGGTGGCGTAAGCGGATAGTTGGGCGCGGCGGGTGAGGACGGTGCCGATGAGTCCGGCGCTGTAAAGGCTGGCGTAGGGAGCGCCGGTTCCGCTGAGGAAGTGGATGGGAACGCCTTGCTCGGTGCAGGCGCGGACGGCGGCGGCGGAGATGCTGACGCCGCTGTTGGCGACGGTGACGCTTTCCAGATGGAGGATGGGGGCCTGGGCCAGCACTTCTTTGGCTTGGGTAACTTTGAGCCGTCCCTGGTATTTGCCGATGTGGCTGCCGAATTGGTCGGCGATGAGGTTTTGGATGATGGGCATGGGGGTCTCCTAATAATGAATTGTGAATAATGAATTGTTCATTGTGAATGGCGCAGTGGATGTTATTTCGACTAGATTACCATGCTGATGTTGCCAATAACGTGATCTTTTGCCGAATTGGTCTGCTTTTGTTGTCAAACTGACAACGGCCGTTGGCTATTGTGTCCCCAATCTAATCTCAAAGGAGGTTCCGAATGGGACGCAAAGCAAATGGTAAGGATCGTTATTTATTGAAGGCGGCTATCGAGGAATACCCGGCGCAAAGGAAGGGCTGGTTGGCCCGTTTGCTGGGCTGGCATCCGCAAAAGGTGGAGCGAGAGTTGGCCTATCTACATGAGGATGATTATCTGCTGGTCGAGGATGAGTACGGCCGTATCTGGCCTTTTGATAACTGATGTAACAATTTATCATCAAAGATCACGTTATTGCCGCAGGTTGTATGGTATCATGTCCATGTGTCATAAAACCTGAGCAATTTTACAAAAAAGAGGACATTATGGGCGAACGCTTTGTCAAAAAAGTACAGCGTATGCGCGATTTGACCAATTTGCTGTTGAATAATCCTGATGGTTTGCACAAGGCTGCTATAGCGCGGCGCATTGGCGTTGATCGGGCGCAAGTGACCCAGGATTTGGACGATCTGGGCAATTTTGAACCGGTGTGGGAACCGATTGACGGCAAGCTGTATTCGATCAACCGGGAAAATTACCGGGCGAAGGTGGAGTTGAGTTTGGATGAAGTTTTGGCGCTTCATCTGGCAACGCGGCTGCTGACGACGCGCACGGACAAACATTATCCGCAAGCGGCGTCGGCGCTGCGGCAACTGGGGGCGGCGGTACGGCCGTTAGCGCCGCTCATTGCCGCCCATATGCAAGAGTCAGCCTCTGTCTTGGACGACGATCACCGGCTGCGCGATCCTAATTTCATTCAAAACTTGCGTCGTCTGACGGAAGCGTGGGCCAAAAAGCGCAAGGTGCTGGTGGCGCATGAGATGGAGGACGGCCGTATTTTTGAATACACTTTCTCCCCCTATTTCATCGAACCGTATGCCGTCGGGCGCACGTTACACGTCATTGGCCGGCGCGAACCGCTTAACAAACTGCGTACCTTCAAAATCGAGCGGATACGCACGGTTGAGTTTTTGGAGGAGACGTATGAAATTCCGGCCGATTTTGATCCGCGTGAGAAGTTGAAGAATGCGTGGGGTATTTGGTATACGGAGAAGGGGCCGGAGCGGGTGGTGTTGAGGTTTGGCGCGGCAGTTGCCAAACGAGTCGCCGAAACGCAGTGGCATCATACTCAGCAGATTGAGACGTTGGGGGACGGCCGTTTGCGTTGGCAGGCCGAGGTGGACGAATGGCGGGAGATGTTGCCCTGGATTCGAGGCTGGGGGGCGGATGTGGCGGTGTTGGAACCAAAAGCGTTGCGACGTGAAATCGAACGGGAAGTTATGCGGATGGCCGACGTTTACAAGTTGGCGCTGAATCGGGACGTGCCAGAAGAAGATAGCGAGGCTTGGGCAACGATATTGTTTGGAGATGAATCATGAAACCTTACAAGTACCAAAATCAAATCGCTGATTTAGTGCGGCAAGGTAAAAACATCATTTTACAAGCGCCTACCGGTTCAGGAAAAACGTTTGCTTCACTATGGCCGTTTTACATAGGTTGGGCAGCGCGTCAATCGCAAATGCCGCAAAAGTGCGTATACGCTGTGCCGATGCGCGTGCTGGCAAATCAGTTTGAAGAAGAAGTTAACCGGCTTGTGACCGAGGAGATGCGATTTAAGACGCTGCCAGCAGTTAAAAAACAAACAGGCGAATACCGGGAAGACCCTGAGTTTCGCTCCGACATCACTTTTGCCACCATTGATCAGGTATTGAGCGGCTGGCTGATGGCCCCGTACAACCTGCCGCGGCGGTTGGGCAATCTAAACGCGGGCGCGTTTGTGGGCAGTTACCTTATCTTTGACGAGTTTCATCTGTTCGATCCCGATTCAACATTGCCGACGACCTTGCAAATGTTGAAAACCTTGAACGGCGTCAGCCCGTTTATCCTGATGACGGCCACATTTTCCAAAGAGATGCTGGAAAAACTGGCGCGCCATCTGAACGCGGAACCGTTTTTGCTAACGGAGGCGATGCTGGCGGAAATTCCGGCGCAGAACAAGGAACGGCGTTTTTATACGGCCGACTCCCCCATGACGTTCAAGGATGAGGAAAAGCGGATTTGGGCAGAGGATACGGCCGTCGCCCGCATCCTGCAAACCCACAAAGAGCAAACCATCGCCAAACCGCGCACCCTTGTCGTCTGCAACCAGGTGGAGCGGGCGCAAGCCGTCTACACCGCCCTGCACGAGCAGAAGGCGGACGGCGTGACCGTGCGCCTGCTGCACAGCCGCTTCCGCAAAAAAGATCGGCAAAAAATCGAGAACTTTATCCGTGATGAATTTCAGAAAGACAAAGATAAGCAGACCGTTCCTAGCCTCATCGTCGTGGCAACGCAGGTGGTAGAAGTGGGGCTGGACATGAGCTGCGCCGTTTTGCACACGGAACTGGCCCCGGCCGCTTCCGTGTTGCAGCGGGCGGGGCGCTGCGCCCGTTATCCCGGCGAATCGGGGCGGGTGTATGTGTACCCGTTGGCTGAGAAGGGATACGCGCCCTATCATGGCAAACACGCCAAACAGCAGTGCGATTTGGCCTGGGAATGGCTGGGAGCCAACCAAGACCGCCATCTGACTTTTGCCGACGAGCAGGCGTTGATCAATTACGCCCACACCGATAGCGACAACATGATTTTGGACGCCGTTTTTGGCGCGGAGTATGAACGATTGGAACAAATTCGGGCGGCGTGGCGCGGCGAAAAGGATCGGGGGGCGACGGCCGTTCTCATTCGCAATATCCAGTCCGTTTCCGTCGTCGTCCATTCCGACCCCGACCAACTGCGGGGCGCGCCGTTCAAGGCGGACAGTTTTTCGCTGCATCCCGGCACATTGCAAGGCAAGTTTGCCCAATGGCAGGAGCGCAACGATGCTCTCGATTCCGATTTTGACGAAGGGTATCTAGATTGGCTGGTTTGCAAGCTGGTGGAGGATGTGGACGACGAGGAAGCGATTCAGGGGAATCGTCCTATCCGCTACAGCTTTAAGAAAGCGGCGTCCAAACATGAATTGCACGCCCCTTTGCTGGTGGTTAATCCTGCCCTGGTAGGCTATTCGCTGGAATTGGGGCTGACGTTGTATCCGGGAGAGAAGTATGAATGTGACGTGCCGGAAACGGCCGTCCGCCAACAATACCAAACGTACAGCTACAAACTGGAAAGCTACTATCGCCACATCGAACTGGTACACCAGGCGTTTGTAGACGATTCGTTAGCCGGATTCAGGGCGGCGGCGAGGCGGTTGGAGCGGGCGTATGGCTGGCGCGAGGGGATCATCACGGATATGGCGCATCTGGTCATGGCCGTACATGATGTGGGCAAGCTGAGCCAGGGTTGGCAAGGGTGGGCGCAAACGTGGCAGAAAGCGATTGGACAGAGCGAGTTGACCTTTCCCGCCGCGCACACGGATTATGACCCGGCGAATCCGCGGCACAAGGTTAAGGTAGGAAAACGGCCGTCCCACGCCGTCGAAAGCGCGTTAGCCTCCCTGCCCATCATGCAGAAATTGGTGGCGTCTGATATGGACAAGTATAGACCTTTGCTGCGGGCGGCGTTTACGGCCGTTGCCCGCCATCACGCCCCCTTTTCCTCCCAGCCCGGCAGCTACCAACTCGTCCCCAATCACATGCGGGAAATCGAAAACACGCTACAATTATTGCCCAAGAACGTGCAGCAGTTGTGTCGCAACACCGAAATGCAAGCAGAGACCAATGCCAAAAGAGATTTACCGCCTGAATTTATCGAACGCTATTTGCTAATCAAGCCGCGCAATGAGCGGGACGTTTGTTGCTACATGCTGCTCGTCCGCGCTTTGCGTACCGCTGACCAAAAAGGCACAAAAATGGGCAGCCAGTGATTCATTTCCCTGGAAACTGCCAGTTCCGGGGAAATCGAAAAGGACAATGGTATGAGCAATCGTTTTTATGTGGACAAGACAACCGGAATCTTCACCGATGAACTGTTGACGGCCGGGTTCGTGCGCCTGTTGGAAAACCTGTTTCACTTCCAGGGGGAGGCCGATCCGGAAATCGTGCAGACTGACTTTGGGCATTATTATCAGATTGAGGTGACGCCGGCGCTGGATGTGGCGCGGCTGGAAGCAGGCATTCCCGCCTTCCCCCTGGCGCCCATCCTGCGCACAAAGAAAAACAGCGCCAAACTGCCCGATTTGCCCGACGATCCCTTTTACGCGGCCGATTATGAGGCGGAAAAGGAGAAACGCGCCGCCTTTCTCGCCGCATACAGCGAGTTGGAGGGAACGCTCAAACGAGCTTACGCCATCGGCGACGACGATGCCTTCCCCTTTGAGAGGATGCCGCCGCCGCCGCATGAGCGCTGGAATGTGTTCACCCTGCTCAACGCGCCGCCCATGCCCATCAACGGCTACAACCAGGTGATGACGCGGTGGCTGGCGGTGGGCGAGGCAGGAGAGATAGGGGCAGTCTGCCGCCTGCTGTGCGATCTGTTCAGCCAGACGCCGAATGAGTTGGACGCCGCCGTTAAAACCTGGAAACTTTTAGCCAAACCGCACAAATGGAAAGACCAGGCCAGCGCCAGCCAGTTTTTCAACCCGTCGCAGGGCAAGGGGATTAACAAAGCGCTGCCCAATGGCGTCGGCCTGGGCAACATGAAAAATTTCTGGCTGCTGGAATGGTTGAAGGCGGTTGGCTTTTACCACATCGCCTTTACCGGACGGGTGAAAGGGTCGGATGATCGCAAAACGTATGTGCCGTCGGCCGGGCGCTCCAGCTATCAGGCGCAGCGGGCTGTTCAGAGACAATTTGGGAAGAAGATGCGCTTTGGGGAAACGGCCGTGCGCGCCGATATCCTCACCATCATCCGTTACACGCGGGCGTTCATCGAGAAAGTAGAAGCGGCGCAGTCGGATACGGCAACGGAAGCGGAAAAGATGTACCTGGCGCTCATGGGGACAGTGAAACGGCCGTCCGACTTCCTGCGCGGCTTCCACGCCGTTTACTACAAAAGTCTGGGCACGGCCGCCGCCACCATGAACATCGCCTTCCTCAACCTGCCTGGCTGGATAGAAATCCGCCAGATGGAAGACGCGGTCATCTTTCAAGCTATTCTCGACGAACAAGAAAGCATCGTACGCCAGTTTGCCGAGAACAAAGGGGAGGAAATCGAGCTGCTGCAAAAGTTCCGCGACTTCATCGTCGCCGACAACCTCGACCCGTTTTTCGAGTTCACCACTGCCTACAGTAGTTGGCTGATCAGCCAGGGAGAAAACAAGGGGGGATTCCCGCCCCGCAAGTTTGACGAAAACAATTTAAGGAGATTAATTATGAGCAACGAACCGCAGTTAAGTCCCATTCTGGAATCGGAAGGTTTCCGCAACATTGCTTACGCCATCCGCCAGAGTACAGTAACAGCCCAATACCGCAAAAACAAGATGGATGATCGCCGCTACGGTGTGCGCTACGGGCTGGGGCGCGATTTGGTGCGCCAATCTCAATACCCGGATGAGTTTGTCGCTGTCTTGAGCGATTTTCTGCACAAATACAACGCAGAGAACGCGCAGGTGATGGAAAATCGCTCCGGCCCGTATCGTGGCAGCGTCAAAACCAGCGACATTGAAGAAATTGTCCGTCTGATTGATGAGCATGGCTCTGACGTGATCGCCAAATTGCTGGTCGCTTTTGGCTACGCCCGCGTGCCGCGCCAGACAAACGAAGAAAACGAAAATTAAGGAGAAAATCAAGTGAACGCAATCTATTCTTTATCCCTGTCCGCCGAATTAACATTAGACATGCACTCCCTCAACAACGAAGGAGGCGAGGGCAACCAGATTCAAACGCGCATGGTCAACATCGTGGATGGCGACGGCCGTCTCAAAAACGTCAACGCCATCTCCGGTGACATGATCAAGCATATTCTGGCTGAACATCTGCATAAAATCAGCTTTGCCAGCCAACTGCCGCTTTGTTCCGCCTGCCGCACCTTCAACGCCAACCGTATCAGCGCCGACGCCGATTACATTTCGAAGGTAGAAAATTTGAGCGACGCCGAATCATTAACCCTCATGCTGGAGATGTGCGCTATAGACGATATGCTGGGCAATCTCATCACCGCCGGTTCCAAATCGCTGCCGCGTAAATCGGTTGTTGAATTTGGCTGGGTAGTGGGGCAGCCGGAGAAAACCCGCTCCGACAGCTACTTCCACGTTAAATATGCCAGCGAACGCAGCGACAAGAAACGGGAAGCGGACAGCGCCGAAGGCGCGCGAAAGTCAAACCTGGGGCAGGCCATCTTCCATCGTCCGGCCAACAGCGGCGTTTATGCTCTGATAGCCACGATTGAAGCGGCGCGAATCGGCTTCAACGACATCACCCAGGAATACGTCATCAGCGACGATGAGCGGCAAGCGCGGTTCAAGGCGTTGGTGGAAGCGCTGCTGTACACGTTAGTGGAACCGGCCGGGGCAATGCGAAACACGCAAGCCCCCCACATTCTGGATGTGCGCGGCGTAGTTGCTGTCAGCCAAGATGTGGTGCCTGCCCCCACCCTCAGCCCATTAAAAGAGGGGTATCGGGAAGAAATTAGCGGTTTGTGCGACACGCTCAATGGCATTCGCCCCGATGCGCTGGTCGCCTACCCGTTTGACTCGCTCAATGAATACGCCCAACAGTTAAGCGGCGTTATTGCGAACGGGATGCCATATCGTTTGAGCTATGCTGCGTAGCCGTTTCCCCGGGAACTCCAGGTTTCCGGGGAAATAATGGATTTGTTATGAACTGGTTACAAGTGACTTACCAACCGACAACTTTATTCAGTCTCAAGCCGTCGTGGGCAACCTCATCCGGCGGAAAAAGTTTACTGCTCCCTTCGCCTTACGCGCTTAAAATGGGTTTGCTGGATGTGGCTATTCGCGTGGATGGCTGGACGCAGGCGGAAGTGGCGTGGTCTTGGCTGCGCCAACTGGAAATAGGCATCCAATTGCCGGAACAGATTGTGGTGACGAATTTGTTCGCCAAAATCTTGAAGATACGGCGCAATCCGGCGCGGGAGGGATCGGCTGACGCAGGACCTTTTCAGAAAACAATCGCCTACCGCGAATATGTCTATTTTTCCGATGCCGTTCATCTGGCGTTAGGCGCGCCCGCCGAACATCTCCCCTTGCTGACGAAGTGGCTGCTTAATCTCAATTATTGGGGCAAGCGGGGTGGTTTTGTGCAGTTGATGGGGCCGCCAACGGCCGTTTCCGACCTCAGCGGCTACACGTTGCTAACGCAGGAGATGACGGCGTTTCCCGTTCGCGGCGTGATGCAGCGGATAGATGATTGCGATCCTCAGATGAAGCTGGATAATGCCAATATCTACAGTAAAAGCCGCCCGAAACGCATTGCGCGGGATGTGGCGCTGCCCTACCGGCTAAAAAAGTCCAGCCGCTCTTACTCTCTGTACAAACGGGTGGCGGGATGAAAACAGATCAAAATATGAGCAAGGGGTATAATGCGTTATGAAATTGCCAAACGGTGATAAAGCACAAGCGCCGCAAGCGAAAATAACAGAGTATCTGCCGATTTGGTTCATCGAAGATGAGACAGAAATCCCCCGGTTAGTAACAGCCTATCCCTTGCGGAGGCAGACATGATACAAGAACTTGACCGTATTATCCTGAACATTGATTTGCCCGAATATGACCTCAAAATGGGTGACATCGGTACTGTTGTTCTGGTTCATGAAAAAAGCAAAGGTTTTGAAGTTGAATTCGTGAGTCTTGACGGTGAAACCGTGGCCGTCGTTTCTCTGTTTGCTCACCAGGTACGCCCTATCGGCCAACGAGAAATTGCTCATGCACGGCCGCTAGGCGCAATCGCTTAAATTACGTTTACAGTGCGTACGCGATCTTCATCATCCTGCCCTACCGCCTCACCCGTTCCAGCCGCTCTTATTCACTGTACGAGCTGGGGGGATGAAGTGTCAAAAATCACACATTTGCCCAGAAGTAATTTATTTGAATTAGATTACTTCTGGGCAAATTTTGCGAAAATGCACCGTTTGTATGAGCAAATTTGGCGGCGCGGCAGTAAAAAAACCCTCCCAGCTAGCTCATTTAGAGCAGGCCGCCGCTACGGCGACTTTTCGCTGGGAGGGAGAAAACTGAATAACTCAGTTTATTTTCTAATTGAATTCTACGCAATACCTGACCATACGTCAATGGTCTGGCGGAATATTATGTTAATAAATATTTCAGGTTTGTGTGGACAGCAGCCGTTCTTGCAGCCAAAGGTTGACCAAACTTTCCGTATTGAGTCCCCGCGAGGCGGCCGTTTGTCGCAAATTTTGTAACAGAGTGGGATCAATGGCTACATAATGGCGGCGAATAGCAAGATCAAAGGTCATGTCCACTTCGTGCGTTTGATCTTCAAACTCGGCGGCGTCATGTTCATCCCAAAATGCCGCCATTTCGGCAATTGATTTGGATTGAGAAATGCTACTTACGCGATTTTTTTCGTCCATAGCTTCTTATTTCTTTCCGGGTCATGTCGCGCGCGGTTATAATCAAAGCCGCACCCGTATTTTTGAGAATGAAGTACACGGCCAGATAACGGCCGCTGTCTGCTTGCCCGAAGGCTGCGTACAAATCTTCACCAGGCTTATGACCGCGCTCTATGAAACGGACATGCGGTTTACTCATCAAAACTTCTTCGGCTTCTTCTGGTTGGACATGATGTTTGCGAATAATTTTATCTTCTGCTATTTCCAACCAAATAATGTCTTGAATATTCATCATGCCTTTGCCTTGCCCCATTATACATGAAATAATGCTGAACCAAGTTTAATAACCTTATGTTGTTACCTTTCGATTAGTTTTGTCTTACAAAACAGGATTTAATTGAGATTATCTTATGACGGTTTCTTCTAGGATCGACCTCCAACTCACTCATCTCCGCTTTGACTGCATCGCCGACGCGCCCATCAAACTGGGCGGTCATTACGCCGGCAACAATCTGCGTAATGCGCTGGTCAACGTCATGCGCCGCGCCATCTGCGACGAAACGCGGCGGCGCGGCGACCCGGCCCCGGAACATGCGGCCGTTTGCCCCGCCTGCTGGCTCTTTTCCGCCAATCTCGACCCCGGCAGCGTGGTGCGCGCCTACGCCCTGGCGCCGCCGCTGCCGCCGCTGCGTGATTTACGGCCGGGCGACTCGTTTACCTTTGGTCTCACCCTTTTTGGCAGCGGCTTCCAGTTCTTGCCTTATTTTGTCCTGGCTATCACTGAGATGGGAGTGTCTGAAGGGGTTGGTCCCGGCCGACGGGATGGGCAGGGACGGTTCTCGGTGGCGCAAATCACGGCGGTAGACCCACTGCGCGGCGATGCCCAACTGTTGATGCGGCGCGGCGAGTCGCTGGTACATGTGCCTACGATTATGGTGGATGATGCGGCCGTCGTCGGCGTGGCCCAACTACACCGCCAGCATCTCCCCGCCAACGGTGAGTTGAGTGTCCGCTTCCTCACCCCCACCCGCCTGGAGGAGAAGGGACGGCTTTTCAAAACGCCCGACTTTGCCGTCTTTTTTCACCGCCTGCTGTATCGCATTGATGATCTCAACCGGCAACTGGCTGGCGGCGAGCGGCGCGACCCGGCTCAGCGAATCCATCTCAACGACCTGGCCCAAAAAGTGCGCCTGGTGGAAAGCCGCACTCGCTGGCATGAATTATGGAGCCGTTCCGGCCGCAAAGGGCGCAAGACGCCATTGAGCGGGTTCACGGGCGCGGCCGTTTACCATGCCGACGAATGGGACGAACTGCTCCCCTGGCTCATCTGGGGGCAGGCCGTCCAGACCGGCAAATCCACCGCCAAAGGGAACGGCGTCTTTGAGTTGACCGGTGGCGAATGGCCGTTATACTGGGATTGGATGCGCCGGGAAAGCCTTACAGCCTGATAATCGCCTTGTGGCAGATCCCCCCTGTTTTGCCACAAAAACCAATTTGCGAAAAATGCACGTTAACAATTGAATAAGGGGTACTCGATTTCTAAAATTGACCCTTGAGGATGCGTTCTAAGCGGGGAAACGGCCGTTGCCTATTAGAAATGACCTGTTAGAATTTTTAATCGTGGGTGGCCGTCCCACACGAGATTCGTCAGAGAATACTGAAACAAAATGAAGGCCATATGAGAAGTGGAGAAAGCACCAGCCGTCCCACACGAGATTCGTCAGAGAATACTGAAACATTTTACGCGCCGGAATGAGGCTTTTGGGGTTGGATGCCGTCCCACACGAGATTCGTCAGAGAATACTGAAACGTGATAAGGCCGGATGGCAAGCCATACGCCAACACGCCGTCCCACACGAGATTCGTCAGAGAATACTGAAACCAAACTGTTGTGCTGCCAGCCGTTGTGCCAGACGGAGCCGTCCCACACGAGATTCGTCAGAGAATACTGAAACACGTTTTTTATGGGATTTCCGCTCACACTTAACAGAGGCCGTCCCACACGAGATTCGTCAGAGAATACTGAAACACCGGTGGGCGTTGGCGATGGCGACGGTGTGGGCGAGCCGTCCCACACGAGATTCGTCAGAGAATACTGAAACGCAACCGCGTCATGTCGCGGCAGGATTTGTACCGGCGCCGTCCCACACGAGATTCGTCAGAGAATACTGAAACAGCTGCTCAGCGGTTGGCTGGCGCAGCGCCGCAACGCCGTCCCACACGAGATTCGTCAGAGAATACTGAAACTTAACCGGCAGATTGACCAGATACGCATTGCTGAAAAGCCGTCCCACACGAGATTCGTCAGAGAATACTGAAACGTAAAACGCGCTGGCAGCGGCCGTATCGGGGGCAGCCGTCCCACACGAGATTCGTCAGAGAATACTGAAACGATAAACTTAGCTGGCTGAAATCGGTGAAGGGGTAAGC
>JAJRVV010000237.1 GCA_024277135.1 Chloroflexota bacterium
ATGTCAATAAAAACCAAAGGTTTCGATGCAGTTTATGCAAAATCAATGTTTCCAACAAGCGCCAATCTTGACATAAATCAAATTCTGAGTTGGCATAGCCTTATTTTGCCTTAAAAGAGCGCGAGTATGCGATTGCCCTGGAAAGCATACGGATGAGCTTGTTGCGATTCTTGCCCAACGGGTGATTGCTCTACGCCAACATTAGGGATGCTTGCATAGTCAGGTATGCCAAATAAGTTAGGCAAACGACATTGACACAGAGGGAAGTGAGCGAAGCCGATTGTCCTTCCAGGTATTGCTTTTTTTTAGAATTACATGGCTTCCGCGTTGCCGAACCTGTTGAAAACCAAGTTTTTCTAATGCCCGGATCGCTTCTCGGCCTGAAACACGCTTGAGTTTAGGCAAAAGCTGGAACCTCAAATGTAGTTAACAACGATCTAGAAGTTTTTTCTAAAGGGAATTCTTCCAAATATAATTCAGTGGCTTCTTTCAGATTAGCGATGGCCTTATTGATTGTTGTTCCCTGGCTTACAGTACCTGCTTCAGGACATTCTGCTACGTAAAGATCATCTTCACGGTGGATAACGGCCGTTAAAGTTATCTGTTTCATGGTTTTCATCATATGAGTTTGAGCATATCGCGGGGGCGGTCTACCAGCAGGAGAAGGGGGAGGAGGCGCAGGAACGGCCGCGTTTCACTTCTCGTACCGGGCGCGTTGACACTCTTCATGAGGTATCAATTTGATGCTCCAGTAAATTGATAAGCGAAAGAATACTCATTGAGCGACCAGGTTCAATTTGATTATCATTTCCGATATGCACGTGATGAGGAAAATTTGGCAATTCGGGATGATGCGTCGCATTATCCCATCGTTTTCGTAAATACTGGCGGGACGAATCCATCCATTGGTGCAAGATAATCTTGCGCATCCATTATGGTTGATTTGAGCGCAACGCTTCAAGTCGTTCTTGTGTAGATAACCACATTTGATAGAAGGCGCTCCATTCAAACATATCTGCTTCGTCTCCCATTTCCCCAGCCTGAAAACGACGGTAGAATGCTTCGGATGAGAGATGATATTGATTCTCAAAAAGTTGTAGGCGCAAGGAAAGGCTGTTCAATTCGGCCTCAAGACGCGCGTTTTCCATATCGACTAGTTTGTTGATTGTCGAATCTACGATCTTGCTACGGTAGCCTGTCTGATAGAGTCGAACTATGGATTGAATTCTGCTAACAGTCTGTCCTTGAATTGTCATCACATACTCCCTACATCTAAAATTGCTTATATTATCATTGCTTTGTGTCTGATTATATCAGATTTGACACGTCGGGTTTTAGATACGGCCGTGCCGCGCCACACCCCACAAATGCCGCCACCGGCTTGCTTGGCCGCGGTGACGGGCGTTCAACCACTCATCTTCCGGCCAAAGGGTGCGGTAAATAAGTTTGAACATGTCGCGGGGGCGGTCTACCAGCAGGAGAAGGAGAAGATAACGGGAACGGCCGCGTTTCACTTCTCGTCCCGCTGTAACTGATTCCGCGCTCACATAGCGGCGCAGCAGACGTTGGCGCAGGGAAGACGGCCGTAATTGCGCCAACGCCTCATCCAACCCTTCCACACCAATCAGTTGGTTTAACAAATTGAGCGCGACGTAGACGGCCGTGCCTACCCGCCATTTTTGCGCCCACTCGGCCACAATCAGCCAATCAACGCCTCGTTTTTGCGCTGTCAACGCCATATCCAGCAAATGGCGCGCCGCCAAAATATCAAATTGGTGGTTCACCGCCATGTGTATAGCCGATTGGATAATGGTATCTTCCGCAGAGAGTTGGTATGCCAGACCGTCCGGCAGCGGCTCTTTGCGCGACCAAACGGCCGCATCATCCGGTACGGCCGCGCGTTGCAGCCACCATCCGGGAAAAGGAGACCAATGCAGTTCCACCAAGCCCCACATAACGCCAGACTGAACAAACTGAACTTCCCCCTTTGATCGCCGTTGTAGAGCCAACGGCCGTTCATCCTTTTCTTGCTTCATCCGATACCCCAACGCAGCCAACGCCTCTGCCGCGCGCGGCACATCCGCTTCCTGAACCCATAAATCAATGTCAGACATCACGCGCCAGACGGGATCATCATAAACCGTTTGTCCCAGGGCGGCGCCTTTAAGTAATGTCAAAGGAATGTTTTTCTGGGCGAAGGCGGCTTTAATCCGGTCAAGATTTTGCAGATGTATCCCCATTTCGGCCGCCGCCGAAAAGGTATCCATTTGCAAATAGCGAGCCAGTTCCGGCGCGTCTTGTCCAAAGCGGGCGCGGGCCATAGGGCCAAGCTCTCTATTGATTAACCAGGCCGCCAAAGCGGGGATGTTTGGCTGCGGGAGGAAACGGCCGTGTTCGGCAGACAGCCCCGCCAGATAACGTAAAACAAAACGAGCCGTGGCCACATCCGGCCACGGCTCACAAGTAGATTGCTCTCGATTAGATGGCGTAACCATAAGTTTATTGAGCATAAGCGGGCTTATTAATCGCCAGCGCGGCCTCCGTTGTCTCAGCAGCGTATTCTGCCTGCTGCCCCTGCCCCACAACCGAGTAGCGCACCGGTTTGAACTCCGGTATTAAGGATTGTAACCTGCGATAGATAGCGGCCGTGTCTTCCTGGTCGGCAGCGGACAACAAGGCGGCGATGCCTTCATCCAAACGATCAGGAACCATATGACTGGCGTCCATTGCCAGGAAAATTTTCTGGTGCGGGGTACGTTCATAGGTTTCGCCGGGCACAAACAACTCCTCAAATAACTTTTCTCCCGGCCGCATACCGGTAAACTCGATGTCAATGTCCCGGCCAACTTCCAACCCGGAGAGTTGAATCAAGTCTCGCGCCAGATCAATGATTTTTACCGGCTGGCCCATGTCCAGGACAAACGTTTCGCTGCCCTGCCCTAAAGTAGCCGCCTGCAACACCAATTGCACCGCTTCAGGAATGGTCATGAAAAAGCGTTTCATCTCCGGGTGGGTGACGGTGACGGGGCCGCCATTAGCGATTTGCTGGCGAAAGGTGAGTACCACGCTGCCCCGGCTGCCCAACACATTACCAAAACGCACGGCCACATACGGCCGTCCTGTTGCCTGCGCCGCCTGGTAAACCAATAATTCTGCCGCCCGCTTGCTGGCTCCCATCAAACTGGTGGGATTAACCGCTTTATCCGTAGAAACCATGACAAACTGCGCCACGTCTACCATCTGCGCCGCCTGGAGCAAGTTGCGCGTTCCCAACACATTGTTGGTGATCGCCTCGCCGGGATTCTCCTCCATCAACGGCACATGTTTATGGGCGGCGGCGTGAAAAACGATCTCCGGTTGGTACTGCCGGAAAATATGATTGATACGCCCGGCAAAACGAATGTCGGCGATGAGCGGCACAATCTCCGGCCCATCCGGCCCGGCCAGCCTCCTCAGATTCTGGTGAATCTGGAAGACGGAGTTTTCGCCATGCCCCACCACAACCAACTGCGCCGGCCGGCAGCGCAGCGCCTGGCGGCACAATTCGCTGCCAATGGAGCCGCCGCCGCCGGTGATGAGGACGCGCTTGTTACGCAGCATGGTCTGCACGGCCGTCACATCCGTCTGTACCGGTTCCCGCCGCAGCAAATCTTCCACTTCCACGTGCCGCAATTGGTTGATGTTGACGCGGCCGTCCAGCAATTCATACAGGCCGGGGATAATCCGGGTTTCCACGCGGCACTGTTCGCAAGTGCGGACAATTTCCCGCACCACCTTTCCCGGCGCCGACGGGATAGCGATGATCACCTGTTTTACCTCATGCTGGCTGGCCAGCGCCGGAATTTGCTCCTGCCCTCCCAATACCGGGACGCCATGGATACGCATCCCCTGCTTGTCCACATTGTCATCCACAAAACCCACCGGCGTCATGCGCAGGCGCGGGTTTTGCTGCATTTCGCGCACAATCATCAAGCCAGCGTCTCCGGCGCCGACGACCAATACCCGTTGCATATTTAAGCCGATTTGCCCTTGTCGCTGGTACAAGTTCCACAAGCGGACGCCCAGGCGGGACAAACCGGTAAACGCCAACGAAACCATCAAACCAATGAGCGGGACGGAGCGCGGCACCACCCAGGTTACGGAGAAAAGATATAGAAATAAGAAGGTAAGCCCGCCGGCAATGATCGTACTCGCCGTTACGGAACCGGCTAATAACAATAATTCTTCCAACGAAGCATATCGCCAGTAACGGGCATAGATGCGGTTAAACCAAAAGAACGCAATTGTCACCAGCGTCATGACCAGGGCATAAAAGATCATGCCCGCGACAAAGTTTCGTTCCAACTAAAATCGTTCCAGCCGCAGGACGTAACTCACGTAAACGGCCAACGGCAATAATGTAAGGTCTAAAAAGAAAAAATGACGGTTGCGAAGGCGCTGTAACATTTCAGACTCCCTGATGAACGGCATGAATCACGTCCACTACCCGTTGCTGTTCACCCCTGGTTAGACTGGAGCCGGAGGGGAGGCAAAGCCCATGCCGGAAGAAGGATTCCGCCACTTGCCCGCCCACTGATTCGTATGGGGCAAAAACAGGCTGCATGTGCATTGGTTTCCAAACTGGTCTGGCCTCAATATTATCAGCTTCCAGGGCCAGTCTGACCTGTTCCCTGTCCGCGCCAAATTGGGCTGGATTGATGGTCAACACAGTTAACCACCGGTTATGAAGGCCCCATTCAGCTTCCGGCATGAATTGGACGCCGGACAAATTGGCCAACGCTTTATGATAAAACTCGAAATTAGCGCGCCGCGCCGCCACTCTTTCTGCCAGCAGTTGTAACTGCCCCCGGCCAACACCGGCCAGTATATTGCTCATGCGGTAATTGTAACCGATTTCTGAATGTTGGTAATGAGGCGCGGGATCGCGGGACTGGGTGGACAATTTGCGGGCATGGACGATGAATGATTTGTCATCGGAAACCAACATGCCGCCGCCGGAGGTGGTGATGATTTTGTTGCCGTTGAAGGAGAAGATGCCTGCCTTGCCGAAGACGCCGGGGGCTTTTCCCCGATAGCTGGCGCCTAACGCCTCGGCGGCGTCTTCAATCAGAGGGATGCCGTACTGGTTGCAAAGCGCCAAAATGGGGTCAATATCGGCGCTTTGCCCGTAAAGATGCACTAAAATCACCGCTTTGGGCAAGCGGTTTCGTTGGGCGCGGGCGGACAGGAAATCGGCTAGCAGGTTCGGATCCATGTTCCAGGATGCGGTTTCGCTGTCAATGAATACCGGTTTGGCGCCCTGGTAAATGATGGGGTTGACGCTGGCGGAGAAGGTGAGCGTGGAGACAACCACTTCATCGCCGGGTTGGACGCCTAAAACGATAAGGGAGAGGTGAAGGGCGGCCGTGCCGGAACTGAGGGCCAGGGCGTGGGGAGCGCTGGTGGCGGCGCAAAATTCTTGCTCGAAAGCATCTACATTGGGGCCAAGAGGGGCGATCCAGTTGGAGTCGAAGGCGGATTGGACGTACTGCTGTTCCAGACCGGACATGTGGGGCGGGGAGAGGTAGATTCGTTTCATGGTGATGGTTTTACCAGATGATAACGACGTCATATTTTGCTATCATAGGGTCTTTTGTAAGTAACGGCAGGTTCTCTAACTGGCTCTGGGCAATCAACATACGATCAAAGGGGTCTTTGTGATGATCTGGCAATTTATAGACGTGCAAGGCGTGATTTAGTTGTATGGGCAGTACAGCGATTGCATTGCTCTGTATCTGTTCGGCGATGTACTCCTTGAGATTGGGCGGTAATCGCAAACGGCCGCGCCGCGCTTTAATGGCGATTTCCCAACCGCTGGCAGCGCTTAAAAACAAATCGTTGTTCCCCTCAGCCATGATTGTGCGAGCTGCGCCGGAGAGGCGGGGATCATCCGTCACCCACCATAGAAAAGTGTGGGTGTCCAGTAACAGTTTCATCCGGCGAAGGCTTCCAATATGTCTGCGGGTAAGGGGTCGTCAAAATCATCGGCTATGATAATTTGACCTTTTGCGCTGCCTGGTTGACGCATGACAATCTTTTTTGGAATCGGAATCAGACGAGCCACTGGTTTGCCGGATTTGGCAATAATAATCTCTTCGCCAGCAATGACGCGAGCTAATAATTTGGAGAAGTGGGTTTTAGCTTCGTACACGTTTATCACATCGTTCATCGGATACCTCCGGCGGCCGTATATTTTGCAGTTTAGCCCAATTGGTCAGGTTAGTCAATAAGCAACGGTGAAGGGGGTCTACGAACAAGTTGTCACGTAATTCACCGGCAAGCCAGGGTGGCCTGCCTACGGAATCGCAGAGGAACCTCCCAGGTTCCGGCGTCTGACAGGTTGTTCGTGGACCCCGGCGAAGGTGGAATGCAGTTGTCACGGAAATAATCAGGCTCATCTCCGGTTAGGGCAGGGTTTTTATGGGGGCGGGCCGACGAGGCTCGTGTCGCCTGTGAGGACGTTGAGTAGTTCCGGCAGTTCGTCTAGGCTGGTGGAGCGCAGGAAACGGCCGAATGGGGTCAGGCGTTGGGCGTCGGGCAACAGCTTGCCGTTGTTGTCTGTGGCGCTGGTCATGGTGCGGAATTTGTAGATGG
>JAJRVV010000238.1 GCA_024277135.1 Chloroflexota bacterium
CCTACATTTATGACCGGGTAGCTGACGCTTTTGTTTTGCCCAGCTTAACTGATCTCATCCGACAACAGACTCCAGCTTTTCATCCTTTACCAACAGGGGAGCCCCGTTAACTCTGTCCCCCCTGTTTATTGAGAAGATACCGCCGGTTTATGGCAAGCGATCCACAATGATTTGATGTTAGGCAACAGTTACGGTTCTTTGGGGGAAACGGCCGTTGCCTTGGGCCAACAGACACAAGCCAAAAATTATTTCGATGATGCTGTACAACTATTAAAACGCTTCCCCGACAATGCCTTCGCCCAGGAGCGATTGCAAGAAGTGCAAACACTGTCCACCCATCTCAGTAGATCAAGATTTTCGCCACGAATGCCACGAATTACACGAAAAACACGTTCTTAATTCGTGAAATTTGTGCAATTCGCGGCAGATTTTGGATCTACTGAATCTCGATAAAAGTGCGGGGTGAATCAAAAGGCGGAGCTTACCAGGTTAACAGGTAAGCCCCGCCGGTTAGATTAACAGCCAGTCGTGCCAGGTACAGGGCATGTGCCACTGGCGAACACCGGCGAGCTGATGAACAGAGCGACGGCGACCGATGTCAGCAAGGCAATGCGGAACATCCGAGTACGAATCGTTGTCAGGGTCATGAGTAACTCCTTTTAGGTAGGTGCTACTCGTTGCTGGCGGCGCGCCAGGGATTTTCACCCCCTCTTGAGACCCTCAACGGGTATGCGCTTGTTAATTTGCCAACCGGTTGTTGTATTTATGGTACTGCCGTAAACGAAAAAAAGATCATCGCTTAAGCGATGATCTTTTTTCCGTTATGCAGCTTAGATTTGACAAGGGAACGTTACCTATCCATAACCGCCTCCGCCTGGCGTGAGCACACTGATAATGTCGCCAGCCTGCGCTTCCAGGGTTACTTTTCCGGGCAGCAATTGTTCCTTCCCGTCCCGAATGAGGCGGTTCTGACCCGTCTGGCCCGGCTGCCCCCCGGCCAGACCATAAGGAGACAATCGCCGCCGTTCCGTCAGCAGCGTCACCTGTGCCGGAACCAGCAGCCGCACATCCCGCTGTAAACCGTGCCCGCCCCGGAATCGTCCCGCGCCGCCGCTCCCCCAGCGAATCTGGTAACGTTCCACCAGGAAGGGATAGGCGTACTCCAACGCTTCGACAGGCGTGTTGAGGGTGTTGGTCATGTGGCAATGTATGCCGTCAATGCCATCTTTGGTCGGCCGCGCCCCCATGCCGCCGCCAATGGTTTCGTAATAGGCGAACGGCCGTCCCGCCGCATCAATCCCGCCAATCGTCATGTTATTCATCGTCCCCAGGCTGGCGGCCGGAACCCGCTCCGGACAGGCCTGAGCCAACGCGCCCAGCAACACATCCACCAATCGCTGCGACGTTTCCACGTTGGCCCCGGCCACCGCCGCCGGCCTACGGGCGTTGACCAACGTTCCTTCGGGGGCGATGATGCGAATCGGCCGTACCGCCCCGCCATTCGTAGGCGCATCAGACCCCAACAAGGCGCGGAAGACATAAGCCACTGCCGACAAAGTAATCGAGTAAACGGCATTGATGGAACCGGCCCGCTGCGGCGCTGTGCCCGTGAAATCCACTACTGCCTCATCCCCCCGGATTGTAATCGCCACCTGGATTTTGGCCGGTTCCTCAGTCACGCCATCATCATCCATATAATCGGTAAAGGTATAACTCCCGTCCGGTAACTCGGCCAGCAGGCGGCGGGTCATGCGCTCGGCATAATCCAGCAGCGCGTCCATGTAAGCCGCTGCCTCATTCGCGCCGTATTTGTGGGCCACTTCCACCAACCGCGCCCGGCCGCGTTCGTTAGCCGCCACCTGCGCCCGCAAATCCCCGGCCCGTTCTTCCGGCGTGCGCACATTGGCCAGAATCAACCTCAGCACGTCATGGTTCATCTGCCCGGCCGTGACCAGTTTTACCGGCGGAATGATCAGCCCCTCCTGGTACAGTTCGCGGGCGATGGGCATGGAGCCGGGACTCATGCCGCCCACGTCGGCATGATGGGCGCGGTTGGCGGCAAAGCCGAACAATTCTCTCTCCAGATACACCGGCGTCACCAGGGTGATGTCCGGCAGGTGGCTGCCGCCCCGGTAGGGGTCATTCAGCGCGGCCACGTCGCCCGGTTCCAACGCCATTTCCGCGATAACCTGCCGCACCGAGAGGGGCATAGCGCCCAAATGCACCGGGATGTGCGCCGCCTGGGCTATCATGCTGCCTTGCGCGTCAAACAAGGCGCAGGAAAAGTCCAACCTCTCCTTGATATTGGGAGAGTAACCGGTGCGGCGCAAGGCCACGCCCATCTCCTCGGCCACGGAGGCGAACAGGTTTTTGAAAACTTCCAGCCGGATGGGGTCTATGCTCACGTGATCCGTCATAGGGCCGCCTCGATGATCAAATTGCGATAACCGTCCACGCGCGCCCGGTCGCCGGATTCGAGCAGCACGGTTGTGTCCGGCTCAATGATGATGGCCGGGCCTGCCAATTGGTCGCCCGCTTCCAGCCGGGGGCCTTCGTAGCAAGGAACAGCGCATTCGCCCCCGCGCAGGATGACCGGCCGTCGCTCAATAAGCGCCTGTTGCGGAACCGCGTCGCCGGCGGCGATGGTAGGCAGTTCTGGCCGCTGCATGCGGCCGATGGCGCGCAGACGGAGATTGACGATTTCGGTGGGCGCCGCCGGCTCGCTGTAGCCGTAGGTCTGCCGGTGTACTTGGTGAAAGGCAGCCTCAAAGTCAGGGGTAAAGGGAACGGGGATTTCATAGGATTGCCCGACGTAACGCATGTCCAGCATCTGCTCAATGAGCATCTCGTCTGATGAGACGCCTTCTCCGGCCAGTTCGCTTTGGGCGCGGGCCACAAGGGGGGCAAAACGGTGGGTCAGGTGGTCGAGGCGGGTGACGGCCGTCTCCCACATCACCGTCACCGCATAATCCTTCATCACATCGGCGGCCAACATGCCAAAGGCGGAGAGCGTGGCCGCATTGGGCGGCGCCAGTACCCGAGGAACACCCAGGCGGCGGGCCAGGTCGGCCGCGTGCAGCCCGCCTGCGCCGCCAAAGGAGAGCAGGGTGAAGTCGCGCGGGTCGTGGCCCCGGGCCACGGAAATGACGCGCACCGCCCGCTCCATGTTGGCGTTGGCGATTTCGAGGATGCCCAGCGCCGTCTTTATCGGGGCTAATCCGGCCGTTTGAGCCAGCCGGGCCACAGCCTGGCGCGCCCGTTCAACATCGAGCGGCATACGGCCGCCCAGGAACAGGTCAGCAGGCAGACGGCCGAGAACCAGGTTGGCGTCGGTAACGGTAGGCAGGCGGCCCCGGCCATAAGCGGCCGGGCCAGGCTCCGCCCCCGCGCTCTGGGGGCCAACCCGCAGCGCGCCGCCTGCATCCAGATGGGCAATCGAGCTGCCGCCGGCGCCAACAGTATGGATGTCAATCAGCGGCAGGCCGATAGGACAGCCGCCAACGGCCGCTTCGGTGGTGATTTTGGGCGGGCCATCACACAGGGAAACGTCGGTGGAAGTGCCGCCCATGTCGAAGGTGATGAGTCGGCTAAACCCAGCCGTCTGGCCCACGTAACGCGCGCCCACCACGCCGCCGGCCGGGCCGGAAAGCACCAGGCGGGCGGCTTGCTGCCGCGCCTGGGCGGCGCTGATGATGCCGCCGTTGGACTGCATGATGCGCAGATCGCTCTCCTTCAGGCCGCCTTTTAGTCCGCTTGAAAGGCCAGACTCCAGTCGTTCCAGGTAGCGGTCTACGATGGGGGTCAAATAGGCGTTGACGGCCGTTGTGCTGGCGCGCTCATATTCGCGGAATTCGGGTAGAACTTCGCTGGATACCGAGACGAAGAAGCCTTCTGCACGCAGTCGTTCCGCAACGGCCGCTTCGTGTGCCGGGCGCAAAAAAGAAAACAGCAGGCTGACGGCAACTGATTCGACATTAGCTTGATGCAGCCGGACGACAAGGTCATCCAGTTCGGCCGCATCCAGGGCGCGTAAGACCTGCCCCTGGGCGTTGACCCGTTCGGCCACTTCCAGGCGCAGATCACGCGGCACAGGTGGTTCTGGGCGGTCAACGAAAAAGTCATACAAATCGGCGCGCGCCTGACGGCCGATTTCCAACACATCGGCAAACCCCTGGGTGGTGATGAGGGCCATCCGCGCCCCCTTGCGTTCCAGCAAGGCGTTGGTGGCGACGGTGGAGCCGTGAATCACCCGGCGCGGGTCTCCCCGTCCTGCTTCGGTCAAACCATTGAGAACGGCCGTTGCCGGATTATCAGGCGTAGACGAAATTTTGTGCGTCCACAATCGAGGCGTTTTCCCTTCTTCCAGAAAAACAAAGTCGGTAAATGTGCCGCCAATGTCAATGCCAATAAGCATAGCTTTTCTCAACTCTTTTCTGGCGCTTCGGGAATTCGTGGGGTTTTGGGTAGCGAGTTGCGGGTAGCGGATGGCGTGTTCAGAGGTGATACCCGCCACTCGCCACCCGCCACACACGTCAACCCCGTGAAATCCTAAAGACCCCGTTGTAATGCGATGGTTTTTCCCATTACTGAATACTGTTCACTGAACCCTGTCTTCGTTCCAATTCTGCCCGCACGTCATTTAACGACAAATCGCGGGAGGCGAGCAGGACGAAGGTGTGGTAGAGGAGATCGGCCGTTTCTTCGATGAGACGGCCGTTCCCCTGCCCCTTGGCCGCCAGAATCACCTCCACCGCCTCCTCCCCAATCTTCTTCACAATCTCATCCTCGCCCGCGTCCAGCAGGCTGTTGGTGTAAGAACCCGGCTTTGGGTTCGCCTTCCGATCTTGCAAAACAGCAAACAGGGTGTCGAAAATGTCGTTCATAACGCCTCATCCCTCGCTCAGAACTTGGTAAAAACAACTCATCTCCCCCGTGTGGCAGGCTGGCCCGGCCGGTTCCACCAGCAGCAGCAAGGTGTCGCCATCGCAGTCTACCCGGATTTCGCGCGCGCGCTGGATGTTGCCGGAGGCAGCCCCTTTGCGCCACAGTTCCCCCCGGCTGCGGCTCCAGAAGTGGGCCTCGCCGGTGGTCAGGGTCAAATTCAGCGCTTCTTCGTTCATCCAGGCAACCATCAAAACTTCGCGGTTGAGATGGTGTTGGAGGACGGCCGTGATCAACCCCTTCTCGTCAAATTTCAACCGTGAAACGTGAAGCGTGAAACGTGATTGGGTCATCGTCGCACCGGGATTTGTTGTTCGGCCAGATAACTCTTCACTTCCGCAATCGTCAACTGCTTGTAATGGAACAGCGACGCCGCCAGCGCCGCATCTGCGCCGCCGTCTGTCAGCGCTTCAGCGAAGTGGGTCAGCGTTCCCGCGCCGCCGGAGGCGATGACGGGGATGTTGACCGCCTCGGCCACGGCGTGGGTCAGTTCGATGTCATACCCGGCTCGCGTGCCATCGCCGTCCATGCTGGTGAGCAAAATCTCGCCCGCGCCGCGCCGTTCCGCCTCCTGCGCCCATTCGATGGCATCCAATCCCGTCGGTTTGCGCCCGCCGTTGACGTACACTTCCCAGGAAGGAATAATGAATTGTGAATTGTGAATTGTGAATTGTGAATTTTCTTCCAACTGATTACTGTCCACTGAATACTGATTACTGACCCGCCGGGCGTCAATCGCCACCAC
>JAJRVV010000022.1 GCA_024277135.1 Chloroflexota bacterium
CAACGGACAACAATCAACAGTCAACGGACAACAATCAACAGTCAACGGACAACAATCAACAGTCAACGGACAACAATCAACAGTCAACGGACAACAATCAACAGTCAACCGCATCGTCACTCTTGTTTCTGGGCAAACACCTTCACGGGGACGGGTTGGTCGGCGTCTGGCAGCCATTCCAGCAGTTCGGGGATGTTCGCTGATGCGCCTGGTTTGTCGGGGATGAGGCGCAGGAAGGTTAACTGGTCGTCGCCGCGTAGCAGCCGATCTTCCTGGCGAAAAACGGGGATCCAGGCGCCGGTGTTGATGTACCAAAGCGGGGTTTCGCCGGCTTGAACCACTTTTTCTAACCCGGCGACGTGATTGTGGCCGAAGATGAGGCAGCGAACGGGCAGCGCGCCATTATCACGCCGACGCTGCATCATGGCCGCAATGGCCCGCTCCGCCCAAAGCAGGTAAGGGTAATCCACCACCCGGTCGGGGACGCGCATGAGGTAGGAGGCGATGGTGGCGGAGAAAAGGGCGGTGATGAGGTAGACGGCCGTCAACCCCCAATTCGACAGCACAAAATAGCGCGCCGCCACCAGCAAGAACCCAATCACCCCCAGGAAAAAGAGCAGGCTGGCGGCGGTGGCAATGCCCGCCAAACGCGAACTGCGCCGCAGCCGCGCCTGAATCTGCGTCTGGATGGCTAACACATCCTCCCAAAGTTCTTGAGCAACCTGGCTCTGCTTAACCGGCGGGCGGGTTTGTCCCCGCATTTGCCGCCACACATCCTGCGCCTGCTTCTTTTTTGTTTTCCACAGCGCCAGCAGGTAGCGGGGCAGCAAGTCAATCAGAAAAACGATGAAAGCGGAAGGGGCGTTGGTGATGAGCCAGGTGACGTAGCGGGTCATCGGCTTCATGTTGTCGGCAAAGGGGTGGATTTCTTCTACTTTGTTGAAGAAGTAGCGCACGAAGAGGGAGCCGGAAGGCAGCTCGATCTGTTCCGGGTCGTGGGGCAAAATGGGGTTCTCGAAGTCCTGGAAGGCGTTGGCTGGTTCGTATTGGCAGCCGTGGTCCACGTAGAACAGGCCGGGCTGGTAGTGGAAGGAGGGCTTGAACTGCACGGCCGTCTGCACTTCTTCCAGGTTAAGTTGGGAAAGCAAGCCTTCGTGGTGGGGCAAAAGCGGCGCTTCGCCGTCCGATTGGATGGCCTGCTGGAACCAATCATCGTAAGCGGAGACGAGGTGTTGGCGCACCCGCTGCTGCACTTGCGGCCAATGGATTTCGATGTCGTGGTTACCTTTGAGCCAGATGATTTGATGCCTTTCGTGGGCCAGGAACCAGGCCAATGCTTGAAAGAAAATCGGATGCCCGGCGGCAATTTGGTTGAGCTTCCACACCGTTTCCGACGGCCGTGTGCCCAGCCCATACCCTCGTTTGTTGCCGCTCAAATCGGCGTAGCGGGCCACGCCGCACACCCGCTCCAACTCGGCCCCTTCCGGCGGCAGGGACGTGACCTGGAGAAAGTCGAAGATGTCTCCGTTCAGAATCAACTGCCACGGTTTGCGGGTGGCGTCGGCGGCGGACGGCCGTTGGCTCAAACCGACGTGATGGGCCAGCATCCGGGCAAAAGCGGCGTCCTGAAAAAAGTCCTCGTTCCGCGACCAATGGCCGCTGTCCGGGTTTCGTCCTTCGCTCAAGTGAAAGTCGCTGACAAAGAGGTAGTTATGAGAAGATGGCATGGGTTAGACCTTTTGGATTTTGGATTTTGGATTGCTTCTGGGTCACTCGTTCCTTCTAATATTTGTTGGGCAAAACTGAGGCCGTAGCCCAAACGAACAACGGCCGTGCAACAGCCAACGTGAACAAATTCAAGTATAGCATAGTCTGAATCAACTTAAGAAGTTAAAATCAGGGCAGAAGGTGAATATCGCCTTGTCAAAAACAGAGGAGTTGAAAACGTGAAAAACATCATGGTCACCGGCGGCGCCGGGTTTATTGGTTCTAACTTCGTCATCCACATGCTGGAGAAGTATGACGATTATCAGATCGTCGTCTACGACAAACTCACCTATGCCGGGAATATGGACAACCTGCTGGACGTGTCCGACGATCCCCGTTACACCTTTGTTAAAGCGGATATTTGCGACGCTGCGGCCGTAGAGCAAGCCATCCAGCAGCACAACATAGACACCATCGTCAACTTCGCCGCCGAAACCCACGTGGATCGTTCCATCATGAACCCCGACGCCTTCATCCAGACCAGCGTGTACGGAACTTACGTCTTGCTGGAGGCGGCGCGCAAATTCGGCCTGGAACGATACCACCAAATTTCCACCGATGAAGTGTACGGCCACATCCCGGCCGGCTATTCCAGCGTGGAAACGGACAATCTGGAACCGCGCAGCCCCTACGCCGCCAGCAAAGCCAGCGCCGATTTGTTAGTCAACGCTTACTGGGTCACTTACCAACTGCCGGTGACGATCACGCGCGGCTCCAACAACATCGGCCCTTTCCAATACCCGGAAAAAGTAGTGCCCCTCTTTGCCACCAACGCCATTGACGGCGAACCGCTGCCGGTGTATGGCGACGGCCGTCAAATGCGCGAGTATCAATACGTGCGTGACCATTGCGAAGCGATTGATCTGGTTCTACACAAAGGCGTTTTGGGCGAGGCGTACAACATCGGCACCGGCGTCGAGATGGAAAACCTGGCGATGGTCGAAATTTTGCTCGATGAATTGCGCCTCTCCTCCGACCTCATCCGCCACGTGGCCGACCGGCCCGGCCATGACCGCCGCTACAGTCTGGACATCGGCAAGATCAGAGCGTTAGGCTGGCGGCCGCGCCATTCGGCGGAAGAAGCGATCCGGGTCACGGCCCGCTGGTATCGGGACAACGAATGGTGGTGGCGCAAAATCAAGAGCGGCGAGTTCAAGGCGTATTATCAGGCGCAGTACGGCCGTCGTCTCCAGGAAGCTGCGCCAACTAACTAACAGACCCCGACAGGCTTTCCAACAGAAAAGCGGCATTTATGCTACACTTTCCATGAACGATACTCAACAAACAGTGTACGATTGAAGTCAATATCGCTTCAAAAAATTAGCGCGAGGTGATTCTATGAACCAGAAAATGATCGGCCGTTATATTGTGACTGATCCAGAGATTTGTCATGGAAAACCTACATTTCGTGGCACGCGAATCATGGTCTGGCAAGTTTTAGAACAAGTGGCCGGTGGCATGGCCTGGGAAACGATTGAAGAAGAGTGGCGGGGAAAAGTCAGTAAAGAAGCCATCGCTGAAGCAGTGCGTTTAGCCAGTCAGGCTTTCATTGAACATGCTGACTAATACGCTTTTGGTTTAACGCCTGCATGATCATCATTGACGAAAATTTCCCAGATAGTCAACGCCACCTCTTGCAAAGCTGGCGTGTTTCATTTAAGCAAATCGCTTTTGAAATTGGTCGTGAGGGGTTAAAAGATGATGAAATTATCCCCTTGCTGCACCAATTGAATAAGCCGACATTTTTCACACTTGACGATGATTTTTTCAAACCTAAATTGCGCCATGCTCAGTATTGTTTGCTCTACCTGGACGTCGCTCAATATGAATCAGCAGCTTTCATTCGTCGAACCCTGAAACATTCTGATTTCAACACGAAAGCCAAACGAATGGGAAACGTCATTCGGGTCTCCCACAAGGGGCTTACAGTTTGGAAGTTACATGCGGAAGAAAAAGTACAGTTCAGTTGGAGTTAATAAAGCCATTATTTACCATGCCTATGCGAATCCTGCTACTCATACTCTCCCTTTTTGCTCTCGCCGCCTGTCAGGCGGATGACCCGACAGCGACGGCCGTCGCCAACATCACCCCGCCCATCGCCCCCACCGACACCCCGCCGCCATCCCCGCCGCCCGCCAACACCGCCGCCCCCCTGCCCACCGACGCCCCCACCCTGACGCCGACCATCACTCCCGCCTCCACCCCAACGCCGCCGCCAACGAACACACCCATCCCGGAAAACCCGGCGGCCAGCATCACGCTGGTTCCCATCATCAGCGGCGGGCTGACCAAGCCGGTTTTTCTCACCCACGCCGGGGACGGCCGTCTCTTCATCGTCGAGCAGCCGGGGCAAATCAAGATTTGGGCCGATGGCGTTCTTTTGCCACAGCCGTTCCTGGATGTGAGCGGACGGGTCAGCACAAACGCCAACGAGCGCGGTTTATTCAGCATCGCCTTTCATCCTGATTATGGCGAAAACGGCCGTTTCTTCATCAACTACACCAACCGCGACGGCAACACCGTCATCAGCCGCTGGCAAGTTGACCCGGACAACCCGGACCGGGCCAACCCCGACAGCGAAGCGATCCTGCTCACCATCCGCCAGCCCTACGGCAACCACAACGGCGGCGGCATGGCCTTTGGCCCGGACGGTTATCTCTATATCGGCATGGGCGACGGCGGCAGCGCAGACGACCCGGAAGGGAACGGCCAAAATCCGGCCACCCTGCTGGGGACGATGCTGCGGATTGACGTGGATCATGAGGGCAATGGCGCTTTGTACAGCATCCCGCCAGACAACCCCTTCGTCAACGACAACGCCGCTCGCAATGAAATTTGGGCCACCGGCCTGCGCAATCCGTGGCGTTTCAGCTTCGACCGGCTCAGCGGCGACCTGTACATCGCCGACGTCGGCCAAAACTTGTGGGAAGAGGCGCATGTGCAGCCGGCCGGCAGCCCCGGCGGTGAAAATTATGGCTGGAACATCCTGGAAGGGACGCACTGTTTCCTGACGGACAACTGCGATCCAACCGGCCTGGAACAACCGATTTTTGAGTATGACCACAGCCTGGGCTGTTCGATCACGGGCGGCTATGTGTATCGCGGCCAAAAATATCTGGCGTTGTATGGCAATTATTTTGCGGCGGATTTTTGCACCGGCGTGATTTGGCGGCTTTTCCCAAAGGCAGATGGTTCCTGGGATACGGCCGTCCTCCTCCAATCCGGCCTCAACATTTCCAGCTTTGGCGAAGACGTGAACGGCGAACTATACCTGCTCGACCATACCGGCGGCGCCGTTTATCAGATTCAGTAATTCAACAAGGTGTTTCGGGAATTGCATTCCCGAAACATGCCATCCAAAATAGGTAACTGCTAACCACAAAGGCACAAAAACACAAAGTTTCTCTGGTTTTTCTTTGTGCCTTCGTGTCTTTGTGGTGAAATTCCAGAGGGGCTTAGTAGTTACCAAAATAGGAAAGTTAAAAGCGAGCGAACCTCTAAATCCGAATGACTTTCTACTTGAGAAGACGATCATATTTATCATGACTGCCTATCCAAACCCATATGAAGTCGGAGTCATCCTTTATGGCTAAGGCGCGATAAGTCAGACCGATTCGCGCTGACCAAAACCCGCCCACTTTCTTAAAATGAAGGGATGGATAGGCAGAATCTTGCTTGAGCAATTCGAAGTTTTTCCTGGCAAGTTGCTGTATCGGGTCGGGAAGCGCGTTAAAACGATCCCAAAATTGAGGCGTTGTACGATGCATTCAAATCTGTTGCAGTGTGTTTTGCGCTTTGGCCGCGCGCGCTTCTTCAATTAAAAAATCAAGTTTACCAGCAGCAGCGTCCATTTCAATTTGTTTATCCCATTGTTCCCAATCTTTTTCGGCAAACCATTTGCGTAGGCGCGCAAACTCGCTGTATGGCAGAGACTCAATTTCAGATTGGATAAATTCAACTTGTGTCATATGAACCGCCTTGTTTTAGTTGCTTCAAGGGTAACATCCCAATATTCTGGGGCTGTGGCCGGTCTCCCGACCATGCCACAACTACCCCAAGTTTTTGAGAAGATACCTTCAAGGTGCGTATATTTTACACGATCCTCTTTCATTCCCACACGGGGCATGAGAACGAACTTTCTCCGTAGGGTAATTTTGCAAAATTGCCCTACATTTTCATCTCAACCCGTCTCCGCCTCAATATCCAGCAGCAGGCCCAACTGCGCCGCCGCCGCCGCCAGCTTCGGCCAATCGCGGACGACAACCGCCAAATCTCCCAAACTCTCCCCCAAAAAATCGCGCGTCTTCGGGTTTTGGCGCAGCGTTTCTAAAATCCCCTTGTCCCGCACCCGCAGGATGACGGCCGTTTCGATTTTCCCTTCCACGCCCCGCTCCGCCCAACGGGTGATGGCCCGCCTGATGCCCAGCGGCAGCGGCCGTTCAGTCGCGTCCTGAAGGAACTGCAAAATCCGGTCGGGCTGAATGCCCTGCGCCGCCGCCTTGCGCAAGGATTGCGGCGTTAATCGGTATTGGAACGGCCGTCCCACAGATACCGCCTCCATATCGCCAATGCGCGCGGCCTGGAAACGCGCATACCGGTCAGCGTTGTACGGCGCTACCAACACGCCATCCGCCTGCGCTGCCAGCGGAACCCGCAGCGCATCCGGCGGCGGCGGCGCGCCATGCAGCCAATCTGACGCTCGCGCCGTCAATCGGAAGGCGGCGGCGTCCACAGAACCGCCGCCCATCTCCACCAACCCCAGCCAGGTCAGCGGCCCGGCCAGCAAAAAGCGAATCAGCCGCCCTTCCACCCCCGGCCAGTTGTCAAACCCCCGCAAAAACTGGCCCGACGCCTCATCCCGGATGTACCAGGTGTCGTAATTTCCGTCCGGCCGTTGGAAATCGGGGTCGGTTTCATGAATCAGGCTCACCAGATCGGCCACGGCAAACCACTCCGGCTGGCGGGGCAAGACATCCAGTACGGCCGTCCGCGCCAGAATCGGATCATTTTCCCACCCCTCCCCTTCGCAGATGAGGCCGGGCGCGCGCCGCAGCTCATTCCAGCCGCTGGCGCTCCAGGCGTCGGCCAACGCCCGCAGTTGGGCTTCCCGGCTTTCCTTGAGCCAGGTCAACGCCGCCCGCGTCGGCCGCAAACCCGCCTCCGTTTGCCGCAGCCAGTTCATCTCCCGCGCCAGGGTCAACAGCAAGGAGCGGCGCGACGGCCGGGCATCAAGCAGAACACGCGCCCACGCCACCCCATCGAGCGCGTCAATTTGGGCCAAAGCCAGCATCGTGGTCAAATCATCTACGGCATGGGTGACGGCCGTCGTCCATTCATCTGGCGGCGAGACAGGCGTCAGGGCGGGAACGGCCGTTTCCTGAATATCCGGCTTTTTATCCGGCGCGGGAAATTGGGCCAGCAGTTCGGCGGGCAGATAGAAAAACTCGATCATGCCTTCGGCCGTCTCGTCAAAGCCGCGATACAAAAAGCCGCGATACCAGAGCGCTTCGGCGGGGCTGACCGGGTCCAGCCACGGCTCCTCCCGCTCCATCCGGCCCGGCCCCATTTGCCGCACTTCCCCATGCTGGCGGCTGAAGGCAGCCACGGGGATACGGCCGTGTTGAGCCGCCAAATCATGCAAAGCGGCCGCTTCTTCAGGCGGCAAATACATCATCTCTTGCATCAAATCCAGGCTGAGCAGGGCCGCCGCCACCGCTTTGACGCAGGCCGCTTTGTCCGCCCCGGTCAAATCCAACTCCCACCACTCCCCAATCACGCGCAGCACAATCAGGTCATGGTCTTGGAGAGCTTGCTCTAAAGAATGCATCTTTCTCAAGGGAAGTGACTCAAACAACCACCGTCACCGCGCCGGGCACACTCATCACCGTCACTTGGCGCACATTGTCGCGGGGATGGGCGAATATCTCGCCGTCAACATGGATGGGCACGGCCACATCCGCTTTGATGACGATGCGGCGGTTTTGACGCATGGTAACCGCCTTCGATGTCACATGCTTGCCTTTCAACGATTTCACTAATAAATAAATCATGTGGAGACGGCTGATGGGGCGCACCAGACAGCTTTGCAACAAATCATCATCCGACGCCGCATCTGGCGTCAGGAAAAAGCCGCCGCCGCCGCGCGGGCCAACGCCCACCGCTAACAACAGCGCCGCTTGAGCCACTTTTTCCTCATCAAATTGAATTTCCACGCGGGGAGCCATGTAGTAAAAAGCGATGGTTTGGAGCACGGCCGTCAGATACATGACAAAGCCGTAGAGCCGGGTGATGCTTTCCGTGCGCACCACCACCATGGCGTCCATGCCCAGGCCAAAGTTGTTGTCAAAGTAGCGGAAACGGCCGTACTCATCCTCAATCCGAGCCACGTCCACCACCCGTTCCCGGCCGTTAAACAACCGGGCCACCGCCGCTGCCACATCATTCAGGGGAATATCCAGGCCGAAGGCAAAATCATTGCCGGAGCCGATGGGGATGACCCCCAGCCGGGTATCGGCCCGGCCGCCGCGCATCAGGCCATTGACCACCTCATGCACTGTGCCATCGCCGCCCGCCGCCGCCACCAGATCATACCCGTCATCAGCCGCCTGCCGCGCCAGTTCGGCAGCATGTCCCGACTTCTCCGTCAGGGTTAAATCTACGCCGCCAAACGGCCGTGCCGCCGCCAAAATCCGCTCTTTTGCCTGGATGCCCCGTCCCTGGTCGGAACGGGGGTTGAGAATCACCTTGACCCGCATAGTCGCCTCCGTTGTTTACGCTACCATGATTAACTGATTATACGCCAGGAAAACGGCCGTTCCAACCCCCACCGATTTTAGATTTTTGATTTTGGATTTTCGATTCAGATTTATCTTTTGAAACGCTCCTTCTAATTTCATCGTTTCTTTACACTGTTTTGCAAACGTGCTATACTCCCGGTGACATTATGTTACGTAAACTCGGCATGGGATTATGCAGCTAACCTCTGAAAAAGACGCCCTCATCACCCAGATTGCTGACCACATTTGTCGGCACGGTTGGCGCCTGCCTGCGTTGATCGCTTTGGAAGCGGGACGGCCGTTAACCTTTGTGATGGGGCAGCTTTTATGGGTGGCGCAGCCCGCCCTCTCCCTCCTCATACCCAGCCAAATGGTTCGTCAGACAGCTCATTTGCTGGAAGACCCAGCTACGGTCAAGCAGTTGATTGCCCGTCTGGACGCACACGGGTCCTAAATGGATTTACTCATCACAGTTGCGGTTATTTTCATAGTTGCCATCATGATCGGGGCATTGACCCGGCTGGCGCAATCGGGCAAGCGATTCCCGTTACGGCCGTTGCCCGCCCTCAACACCCTCACCACCCAATTGGGGCAAGCCATCGAAACCGCCAAACAAATCCACATCACCCTGGGGCAAGCCAGCCTGATCAACGCCGCCGCCCCCACCAGCATTGCCGCCCTCAACATATTGGACAAACTGGCTAAAGATGGCTGCGCCAACGGCACGCCGCCTATCGTCACCGTAGGCGAAGGCACGTTGCTGCCCGTCGCCCAAGAACGGCTGCGCCACGCTTACCTGCAAGCGGAACGCAGCCAGGAATTTGCGCCGGGGCAAGCGGTCTTCATCGCCGCCGACACCGATCCCTTTACCTACGCCGGCGGCGTCGCCAACATGATTCAACAAGACGTGGTCAGCGGCAGTGTGCTGGTGGGCCGATTTGGCCCGGAACTGGCGATCATGGCCGAAGCCGCCAGCCGCCGGGGCATGGATCAAGTGATTGGTTCGGATGATCCGGTGGCGCTGGCATTGGCTGCGGCCGTATCCGACAACGTCCTCATTGGCGAAGAGCTTTTTGCCGCCAGCGCTTATTTAGAAGGACGGGCCAGCCACATCGCCAGTGTGTATGCCCAAGACATCATGCGCTGGCTGGCTATCGCCGCTATCTTAGGATTAACCTTGTTTAGCTTTATCACCGGCTGAAAACAACGATTATGAGAATTAGACGCGGTCTTTTACCCGTTGCCATCGCCATATCCGTGGGGTTACTGACACTGGCAGCCCTGCTGGTTCCCCTGCCGGAAATCAGCGATTTGATTTTGGGGTGGGTCGGATTTTTAGCGACTATCGCGCTCATCCTCGGCGTCCTCAATCTGTTTGCTGTCCATACCAGTCGGCTGATCAAAGGGAACTTATACAGTCTGGTTCTGGTGTTAAGCATGGCGCTCATGTTCGCCCTGGCCATCACCGATTCTGATTTGGTGGGTCTGACCGACAACGCCCTGACCACTGCCTTTAATTGGGCGCTGGTTCCGCTGGAATCGGCGCTGGCTTCCCTGCTGGCATTTTTCCTGCTATTTTCCGGGTTTCAATTGTTCAAGCGGCAGCGCAATGTCTGGTCGTTGTTGTTTTTGTTGACGGCCGTGCTCATGTTGATGAGTAACGTGTTCACGATGAGCGGCCGTTTACCCCAAAATATCAGCGCCTTTTTCATCAGTCTGCGCGCCAACATCCAGGCCATCGTCGTCACCGCCGGTATGCGCGGCATCCTAATCGGCGTTGCTTTAGGAACCATCACCCTCAGCATCCGTCTACTCACCGGCATAGACCGGCCTTACAACCATGAGTGAGCAAATCACCTGTACCGAATGCGGCGCCGGCAATGCGCCGGGCAGTAAATTTTGCAACAACTGCGGCACGCGCCTGCCGCTCAGCACGCACACTATCTGTCCCAATTGCGAGACGCCCAATCCCCGCAACCGCATCTATTGCGACAACTGCGGCGCCCGTTTGGTAGAAGAGCACATTCTGCCCGAAGAAAAGCCAGAAGAAGAAGAAACCTACAAACCTTCCAGCGCCAACCTCTCCTTCTTTTCCCTGCCCACGCGCAAACCAGGAGACACTGGTGAATTGGCGCCTGGTTTACCCGAAGGGATGGAAGCGGAAAAATTAGAAGCGTTGGACAGCGCTGTCCAGGATGATTTGCCCAAAGTCGAAGAATTGACCGGCCAAGGGCCGACGGCCGATCTACCCGACTGGTTGGTGGAAAGCAATGCCGAACCCATCATCAAACCGCCCGAAGCCATCACCACCGAGCATTATTTTGACCTGCTTAAACGCTCCATCGAAGAAGAAACCGGTGAAGAAGCCACAGATGAAGACATCGCAGCGACGGCGGCCAGTCTGCCCGAATGGTTAGCAGCCGCTGGCGTCACCCCGCCCACCCCTGCGGAAGAAATAGACGAACCCCAAACCAGCGACACCGTCGAAATCCCCGACTGGATTTCTCTGCCTGGAGATGACAAGCCAGACGAGTCGGAGCCGGACGAGGCAGACGAGGATGATTTGCAGGATTGGTTGGCCGAATTAGGGCCGCCAGCAACGGATATCTTGGCCAGCCCTCTGGGCGGTCAGGGAGATGACGCCGACCAGGAAGAAGACCATCTGGCCGACTGGTTAGCCGAATTGGGGCCGCCCAACACCAATATCCTCTCCCAGCCCAGCGATGCGGATGCGGCGGCAAACTTGCCGGCGGCCGATTTACCAGAAGACCGTTCTGACTGGCTCACCGACCTGGCCCCGCCCGATACCGGCCCCCTGGCAGAATCGGATGCCGCCACACCGACGGCCGACGTGGATGACGTGGATGAGGCAGAAGAAGCGGATAACTGGCTGGCAAGTTTGACCACTCCCGATACCGGGCCTTTGGCCGAAGCGGATGTGACAGATGACAGCGAAGCCACCATCATCAGTCAAACGCCATTTGACGAGGATGAAGGCGGCTGGCTGACGGAACTGGACACGCCGGATACCGACTCGCTGTTAGATTTAAGGAGCGATTTGGAAGAGACGCTCATCTCCCGCCCGGAAGATTTACCGGGCAGCGATTGGTTGGACGATGCCGCGCCTGCCGAACCCGGCGCGGAGGAACCGGAATCGGATTGGCTGGCGACGCCTTTATTTGCCGATGAAGCCGCGCCGGAAGAAATGGCCGATGAAGCAGAAACGGAAGACACGGCCGTTGATCTGGCGCAATGGTTCACCGATGATGAATTGGCTGACGTTGACGCCGGTGAACCGGAAGCCGCCTTCGATTCGACCAGCGACAGTCTGTTGGCCCGGCTGAGCGATTTTGTGGCCGAAGATGCGGACATCGAGCCAGTAGAATCGCCAACCGCCGCAGATGAGGACGGAGTGGACTGGCTGGCAGACGAGGAACCGGAACAACCAGTTGATACGGATACGGCCGTGCCTGCCGAACTGCCCGACTGGTTAAGCGATTTGGGGCCAGGCCAGGAGACAGATGATTTTGCCGCCCTGAACCAGTTGGCCGGCGGCGATGACGCTCTGCCTGATTGGTTCGATGAAGCGTCCGGCGAAACTGATTCTGACAGCGGCTATTCGCCGGAAGCCGATTTGTTCCTCACCGGTCTGCTGCAAAGCGATAAGGTGGATGATGCCAGCCTTGATTGGCTCACTGCGGAAGAAAAATCAACTGCGCCAGAATTGGCTGAATCTGAAGAAGCTGAAGCAGCCCAGCCAGAATTGGTGAGTGCAGAGGCGGAAGAACCGTTGTCCGAGGAGGATCCGGCCTGGTTGACTTCTTTGTTTACCACGGCGCTTGATGAAACTCCTGAAATCAGCGAACCAGCAGCGGCGACAGAGCCAGAATCCGAAGAAGCTGAGTTCGAAGAAGCTGAGTTGGACGCGCTGTTTGTTGAGGCTGGGATTGAGGCAGAGATGGAGGACACGGCCGTTACCGTTGAAATGTCCCCCGATACGCCTTCCGAACCAGACGAACTGGCCCACGCCCCCGTTTTAGCCGAGGCCGACGATGATGATACCTGGTTTAGCCAGACGCTAACAGAAACCGATCAGCCATTGCCCGACTGGATCGAACAACTGGGCGCCGCCGCAACAGATGAAATCTCATCAGAGACAGAACTCGTTCCCAGCGACGAACTGCCCGATTGGGTAGCTGATATGCGGCCCGAACTGAGCAGTGAAGCCGGCAGCTTGCTCCCCCGCGCCTCCACAGAAGATGACGCCCTGCTGGCCGATATTCCCGACGAACTGGTTGGAGTTGAATTACCTGAATGGCTCCAGGATGTAGGCGTTGGCGGCGATGAAGTAGAAATACCCGCCGAAGCCGGCGATGTCACTGGTTGGATAGAATCAGAATCCAGATTGGCAGAATTGCTGGCGCTGGACGAGGAAGATGCGGGTTCCGGCAGCGATTGGGGGGCGGTCTTGGGCGAGCTGCCGCCCTCGGCCCCAGTGGAAGAGCGCCTGGCCGAAGCCGAACTGCCGGAATGGATTGAAGCCCTCAAACCGCGCGAACTCACCACAGAAGGCCCGGAGTCGGAAGCAGAACCTGAACCGGAAGAGAGCGGGCCGCTGGTGGGGGTGCGGGGTGTGGTTGAGATCGCGCCTATCATCAGTATGCCGCGAGCCATGACGGTTCCGAAAGCGTTTGTGGTGACGAAGGAACAGCAGCAGCAGGCTTCTTTGCTCAAACAACTCTCCCTGGCGCAACCGACGCCGGTCATAGCCCCTGGACAGACGGCTACCAAAACCGCCCCGGTTCTGCGCCTGATATTGGTTTTGCTGCTGGCGGGGGCCATTATAAGTGGATTGTTGGGGCCGGATTGGTTAGCAACGAGTTTGCCCACAGCATCGCCGGCGATTGAGCAACTGCACACGGCCGTGCAAGCCGCCGCCGGTCAACCTGTTTTAGTCGCTTTTGAATACACCCCGGCGCGGGCCGGCGAACTCTCGCCCCAGGCTGAACTCCTCGTCCAGGCATTGGCTGACAATGGCAGCCAAATCGTCACCATCAGCCAAGCAGCCACAGGTACAGCGCTCGCCGCCACGCTTACAGAAGGTCAAAATCGGGTAGAAATGGGACTGTTGCCCGGCGAAGCCGTTGGTTTACGCCAGTTGGGAAGTTGTCTGGATACGACTTGCACATCCATTTTCGGCCGAAATTTAACCGGCGAACAGCAGCAAGCATTGGCCGACATCGGCCTCATCATCCTGCTGACGGGCGACCAGGACAGCTTGGTTAATTGGGTGGAACAGGTGGGTGCGGTGAGCGGTGTGCCGGTGGCTGCCAGCATCACCCAGGCTTTGCAGCCGGCCGCGCTGCCTTATTTTGCCAGCGGCCAACTGGAGGGTATGCTGGCAGGATTGACGGACACGGCCGTCTACCGGCAAACCTATCTCGACGCGCCATCGGAACAGATCATGGACCTCCTCAATGCTCAGGGATCGGCGCAAATGGTGGCGGCCATACTGCTGCTTTTGGGGGCGCTCATCTACAGCATCTCGGCCACGCGAAAGAAGGATAAGGCATGAGCGAATTAGCCGGACTCCTCATCGGAGTTGTTCTCACATTGTTTATTTTCAGCTATTTGCTGGGGGATAACCCGCTCTACAAATTAGCGGTACATATCCTGGTGGGTATGAGCGCCGCTTATGCGGCCATCGTGGCTGTGGATCAGGTGCTGCTACCGATTTATCGCCAGTTGCAAGCTGACACTTCTCAAGCGACCAGTTTGCGCTGGTTGGTTCCGGCCATTTTTGCCGTTCTTTTGATTTTGAAACGGCTGCCCGCCATCGGCTGGCTGGGCAACAGCACCATCGCTTTGCTGGTGGGCGTGGGCGCGGCGGTGGCGCTGACGGGTGCGGTCAGCGGCACGTTAATCCCACAAATTGAGGCGTTTGGCCGGTTAGACGGCGGTGTTGGGCAGCAGATAGCCATCGCTTTTTTCACGGCCGTCACTTTGCTGAGCTTCCAATTCATTGGCCGAAAAAATGAAGAGGGGGAATGGAGTCAACCCGTCTGGTTCAAAGGACTCACGCACCTGGGTCGCGGCGTTCTCATGATCACGTTCGGCGCCTTGTTTGCCGGCGTCCTGAACACCGGCATCATCCTTTTATCTGAACGAATCGCCTATTTCCTGAACGAATTTTGGCAGTTGCTCACATGACGTTTCTAGATTCGGAACACAATTTAGAAGAATCTGAACCCGGCTTGCCCGAACGGGTGCGGCAAGAAGCGATTCTGGTGGCTGACTGCGGCAGCGCCCACACCACCGTCTCCTTGTTTGATGTGGCGGTGGACAGTTACCGGCTCATCGCCACCGCCACCGTACCCTCTACTGCCGGGCCGCCCTGGGACAATTTGATGGAAGGGGTGCGTCAGGCCATCAACCGGCTGACAGAAATCACCGGGCGCGTATTCTTAACCAAGCGGGGCGGCATCATCAAGCCAACCCGTCGTGATGGCAGCGGTGTGGATCATTTTGCGGCGGTCGTCAGCGCCGCGCCGCCGCTGAAAACGGTGCTGGCGGGGCTGGATGAAGCGGTCAGTTTAGCCAGCGGCCGTCGGGCAATGCGGCAAAATTATGTGCGCGAAGTGGACTGTCTGTTTTTAGAAGACGGCCGTACTGAACAAGAGCAGCTCATCACCCTTGTCGAAAACAAACCCGACCTCATCTTCATGGTCGGCGGCACGGATGGCGGCGCCGAAAAACGACTACTGCGCCTGATCGAAACCATTAACTTAGGATTGGGGTCGTTGGCCCAAATTAAATCCCCGCACATCCTTTTTGCCGGTAACGTTAAGCTGCGTCAACAAGTGAAACAGATGATGGGCAACGGCGCCAGCCATTTGCGCGTGGCTGAAAATGTTCGGCCAACGTTGGAACGGGAACAAATCAGCGACGCCGCCCGTCAAATCGGCGAATTATATGACGAGATCAAGGTCAAAGAGCTGACGGGCAGCGAAGCCCTGCAAGATTGGAGTACCTACAACCTCATCCCCACCGCCCAATCGCTGGCCCATATCGTCCAGTTTTTTGCCGCCCTGCAAAAGCAAACTGTTTTGGCAGTGGATTTGGGCAGTGACAGCGCCACCGTTGTTTTCAGCGATCCGGACACAGCCCGGCTCACTGTCCGCTCCGACTTGGGGATAGGCCGCCCCATCACTAACTTACTCCGGCAAAAAAGCACAGCCGAAATTATCCAGTGGTCTCTGGGCCAGATTGAACCGAATGAGATGGAAAATTTCATTCAAAACAAAGCCCTGCATCCCCGCACCATCCCCACCACTGCTCATGGGCTAAAAATGGAACAGGCTGCCGCCCAGAGCATGATTCAGCAGGCAGTATCCGATGCCGCGATGGATTGGGGTTGGCATGGGCAGATGCCGCGATTTGGCGTGCTGCTCGCCCGAGGGGGCGTATTAGCCAATATCAACTCCCCGGGTCAGGTGGTGATGATGCTGCTCAATGCTATCCAACCGAGCGGGGTGTTTGCTATCGGCCTGGACAAGTACGGCATTTTACCGGCAATGGGTATCCTGGCCCAACATGATCCGTTGGCGGCCGTACAAGCGCTGGAAGGAAGCGTCCTGGTCAATTTCGGCTGGGTAGTCGCCCTTCCCGGAACCGGAAAACAAGGCAAACTAGCGATTTCGGTTTCGATGAAGTCGGAGACCGGACAAGAATTGGTGGGCGGCGATGTCGTCTGGGGCGCGATTGAAGTGCTGACGCTGACGCCGGGTGAATCGGCCCGGGTAACTTTGAGGCCTGAACGGGGCGTGGATATTGGTTTTGGCCCTGGTGAGGAAACGACCATCACGTTGTACGGCGGCGCGGTGGGTCTGGTGATTGATGCGCGGGGACGGCCGTTAGCCCTGCCCGATGATGATGATAAACGAGAAGAACTGTTGCGCCAATGGTTATGGGATATTGGCGGGTAATACCCGAATCGGAATGATTTGATGGAATGGTACGCTCAATCAACTCTGGTACATCCTTTGACGACCATTCGCCGCGAGCGTTTGCTGCCGGCGGCGGGTGAAGTGGTGGCTCGCATTGGGCAGGATATGCAACCGGCGCAGGTGGTGGCCCGGATGCCGCGCCAGACTGATTTTCACATCATCCCGGTGAGTGATTTGCTGCGGATTCCGCCGCCGGAACTGCCTGAACTGCTGCTGGTAAACGAGGGGGATTCGGTGGAGCGGGGGACGCCCTTACTCAAACGAAAAGGTTTGTTCAGTATGAAGTTTGTGTCGCCGGTGGATGGCGTGCTGCATCGGGTCAGCAACGGCCGTTTGGTGATTCAACTGACAACCGGCTGGTTGGAGCTTCGGGCATTGATGACCGCACGGGTGGCTAACCAGATTCCAGGGCGCGGTGTGATATTGGAAACGCACGGGGCGCTGATACAAGGGGTTTGGGGGTCAGGCAAGGAAAATATCGGTTCTCTCCGATTGGCCACCCCATCGCCCAGCATGGCCCTGGACGAATATGACATAGAAGATGATGAGCGGGGTCAAATTTTGGCGGCGGGTAAGCTGGATCGGCCAGAAGCGTTGCAAAAAGCCATCGCCAGTCACATCAGCGGGTTGATTGTGGGCAGTATCACCGCCGATTTGATGGCAACGGCCGTGTCTGCCCCATTTCCCATCCTCATCACCGACGGCATCGGCCGCCAGAACATGCTGGCTCCTATCTTTGAACTGCTAAAAGAGATGGAAGGAAATGAAACCACTCTGTTTGCTAATCCAAATGGAACCGGAGAACGTCCCGAAATTATCATTCCCCAACCTCGTATCCCCAAAGAGGATGCCCCGCTGCCGAATCGGCCGTTGGCCGAAGGGCAGCGCGTTCATATTACGCGGGGACAGCACAGCGGGCAAATGGGCACATTATCTCAACTGCACAGCCGGCCGCAAAGCACGGATATCGGCACGCGCGCCCTGGGCGCGGATGTCACTTTGGCAAATGGCTCGCTCATTTTCGTGCCTTATGTCAATCTTGATGTTATCATATAGCGTGAAGTGACTAAAGTGACTAAAGTGGTGAAGTGACTAAAGTTAAATAGGGCTGATACAGGTGTGTAAATTGAATGGGAGGACGAAATGAGTGAAGATTACCTGGAAGAAGGAACAGATACCGGCAATGAAAACAGACGGCCGTTCTTGATTCTCACCGGTGTATTGGCGACCGTTTTTATCCTGGCCATCATCTGCATCGGCGCTGTATTAGCCATCCGCAATCGGGGTAATGGCAACGGGGAAGAAGTCGCCATCCGCCTCACCCAAAATGCCGAAACATTGGCTCGAAATGCCCTGGTAACACAAACAGTGGCCGCAATAGAAACCGAAGCGGCCCGGCCCACCAACACCATCGCTCCCACCAATACGCCCCGCCCCGCCAACACCATCGCCCCCACCAGCACCAACACGCCCGTTGTCAGTTCCGCCAAGGAAACGGAAACGCCCATCGCCAATGGCACGAACGTGTTTGCCGGAAACGGCGCAACGGACAGCACACCCACTGCCATCGCCGGGTTAAGCGGCGGCGGCAGCGACGATAGCACACTGCCGGAAACGGGTATTGATGCCTGGATGGCCGTTTTGGCCGGCGTCGCTCTCATCGGGGTTTTGTTCGGCGCGCGCCGGTTACGCACCGGCTGACCCCAGTTTTACTGCCGCTTTTGCAAAGCCAACCTGGACAGGTTGGCTTTTTTTATAGTACTCCCTTCCCCATCCCGCAGCGTGGCCCTTATGCTATAATGACCATGATTTTAGCTTTGTTGGCGGCAACTGGTCTTTTTCCATGGATTTTCGAGGGCGCAAATGAGACAATCTGTAACCATCTTGTTGGTGGAAGATGACAAGTCCATGCTGGACGGGATCAGCGATTTGCTGCAAACGATTGACATTGGATATGATGTGCAGGTATTGACGGCGGAAGACGGCCGTGCCGGGCTGGAAACCATACAAAACGTCACGCCAGATTTGATTGTATCTGACATCATGATGCCGTTCATGGACGGGTATGAATTTCTGACGGCCGTACGCCAAAATCCTGATTGGCTGCAAATTCCCTTCATCTTTCTCACCGCCAAGGGGGAACGAACCGACATCCACCACGGCAAAATGAGCGGCGCCGATTTATACATCACCAAACCCTTCAGCACCCGGGAGCTAATTGAACTGATTCAAGTCCAATTAAGCAAAGCATTCCGCCGCCAACTCTCCCGGCAACAGTATACCAAATCCCTGAAAAAGGGGATCCTGCAAATCCTCAACCACGAATTTCGCACCCCGCTAACCTATGTGACAGCCTATTACGAAATGTTGGCCGACAGTGTGGTACGCTTTTCAGATAGGGAGAATTTCAACGAATACTTGCACGGCATTCAAGCTGGTTGTGTTCGTCTGACCAAACTGGTTGAAGATTTGATTCAAGTCATCGAATTGAAGACGGGCGAAGCGCAAAAGAAATACCGGATAAACGCCGCTCCCATTTACAATGTGTCGGATATTTTAACGGCCGTCGTTAATGAACACCGGGAAACCGCCGCCGACAACAATGTAGAAATCCATCACACCCCCATCGTTGATCTGCCGCAGATCATGGGCAATTCGGCCCATCTGCACACCATTTTCAACTGCTTGCTCAACAACGCCATCAAATTTACCCGTCAGCGAGGAAGCGTTGGCAAAAACGTGTATGTCGCCGCCCAAACGGCCGCAGACTCAGTGCAAATCATTTTCCAGGATGAGGGAATAGGGTTTCCGGAAAAAGTGGCTGGCGACTTGTTTGAATTATTTTTCCAACATGATCGGGGATTGGCAGAGCAGCAGGGCGCCGGCGTGGGTCTGACCATCGCTCAGGGATTGGTAGAACTGCATCAGGGTCAAATTGAAGCGATCAGCCAGGATGGACACGGCGCCAAATTTACAGTGACGCTCCCCATCTATCACCCAAATGTGCCCGCGCCGACGACTGATTTTTTCCAGGACGAGGGCGAATCCTCCCAACCGGCCACCGTCTTGGTGGTGGAAGATGAACGATTCTTGTTGGCCGGATTGCAGGAGCTGTTGGAGCTTTACACCGGCCGATACCGACTCCAAGTACTCACGGCAGCTAACGGCCGTGAAGGGATAGAAATCCTGCAAAAAAAACGGCCCCACCTCATCATCTCCGACATCATGATGCCCTACATGGACGGCTACCAATTCCTGGAAAAAGTGCGGCAAAACGCCGACTGGCTGGACATCCCCTTCATTTTCCTCACCGCCAAAGGGGAACGGATTGACATCCATCGCGGCTTCCTCAGCGGAGCCGAAGAGTACATCACCAAGCCATATGACAGCCATGAACTGCTCGAACTCGTCACCGTACAGCTTGACCGGTATTTCCAGGCTCAAGAATTGATGGCCCAATCATTTGAAGAGTTGAAAGAGAGCATTCTCAGCCTCATCACGCCAGATTTTCGCCTGCCGCTCAACGCCGTCGCTGATTATTCGGCCCGCTTGTCAGACGAACTGCGGGAAACCCAGACCCCCGACCAACTCAAGGAATCCTTGCGCGGCATCCAGGATGGCAGCAAGCGGCTGACTCGCCTGGTAGAAGATTTCATCGCCCTGGCCGAACTAAAAGCAGGTGAAGCGGAAATCGCATACAACCTCCGCGTCCAGCCCGTTTACAATCTCGATTTGATGTTCATTGAGATGGGGCAGATGCAAGCGGCGGCGGCCGAAAAGTTGGGCGTCAAGGTTCAATATCCGCTCAGTCAAGATTTACCCCCCATTTACGGCGACAGTTCGATGATCATTGATAGCGCCCGACGGTTGGTCATCATCGCCGTCTGGTTCTGTACACAGCAACGCGATCACCGGCAGGTACACTTGGAAGTGGTGTATAACGCCCAGGAAACTTATTTATCGGTGCGTTTCCAGTCAGAGATTGACACGGCCGTTTTGGACAACATGCAGGCCATTCTGGCCGATGAGGGGTTGGGCCAGATTGGTATGTTCGAGATGGCGCCCAGCCTCAACATCGCCAAAGGGTATGTCCGCCTCAACAACGGCCGTCTCGAACTCGCCCACGACCCAAACAACACCCATACCTTCATCATCACCCTGCCCGTTTATCACCCGAAAACGGCCGCCGCTTAAAACATCCATTGCTTGAGAGAATGCCATGCTTTACAATGGAGCCACAGTCCGAAACCGTTTTTTCGGCTGTTTGGTACGGCCGTACCCATTACAACAACCAAAACCAACCTGCGTATTCATCGTTAAATTGATCACCTAAAACAAAGGAGATAGATAACAAATGGCCTCACTCATTGAAAAAGCCCAAACCCTGATCCAGGCAAACTTGCACGACATCGTGGACAAAGCGCTGGAATCCAACTCCGTCGCCGTCATGAAACAATACATTCGTGACGCCGAAGACAATCTGGACGACCTGGAAAAAGCGGCCGCCACCATTGGCGGCGAAGTCAAGACGATGGAGCGGAAATACAAAGAATTCAAGAAAAAAGCCGACCAGTACGACCGCAACATTGACACCCTCATCATGCAGGGCAAGACTGACCTGGCCCGCGCCGCCCAGACCGAGCTAAACTCCACCCGCCGCCTGCAAGAACAGTACCACGAGCAATGGGTGCGCCAACAGCGGGAATATGAAGCTCTGCTCAACGCCCGGCTCAAGCTGCAAGCCAAACTCAAAACCATCCGCCAGGAGCAAAGGGAGATGGAAGCCCTGCTCAAACTGGCAAAATCGAAAGAAATCACCGTCAAAGCCATCAAAAGCCTGGACGATTTGCAAGGTATTGGCGACGGCGACATCGCCCGTCTCAGCGATTCCATCCGCTCCCGGTTGGACAAAGCCAGCGCCCACAGCGAAATGTATGCCAGCAGTCTGGATAACCAGATGGATGATTTGCTGGGCAAGGCCGAAATTGACCTGCAATTGGAAGAGCGGAAACGACGGCTGGGCTTGGCGGAACCGGCCGCATCCGATTTGGAGGAAGAGTCCGCTGAGGATGAAGCCGCTTCTTCGTTAGAGTAAAAGGGCGCGTCGGCAAACAGGATGGCGGATTCTGAGGGTGAGCGCTGGCTAAAGGCTGGCATGACGGCCGCGCGTTCCGGCGACCAGGAAAAGGGGCGTCAACTCCTCCTCCAAGTCATCGAAGTTGACGAGGAGAATGAGATGGCCTGGCTCTGGCTGAGCGGCGTGGCGGACACAGATGAGGAACGGCGCATCTGCCTGGACAACGTCCTCGCCATCAACCCGGATAACCAGGCGGCGAAAAAGGGGCTGGCGCAATTAGGCGCGGCGCAACTGGGCGCGGCAAAATTGGGCGTGGCCGAAACGGCCGCCCCCGAACCAGCCCCCGACGGGTCGCCCACATCACCGCTAGAACCAGAACCCGCCAACGAAATCATCGTGCGCAAAGAGTACCAGGCCAAATCCCTGGCCGGAGCCATCCTCTACCCGGAAGCCCAGGTGAAGGAGTGGAAATGGAAAGAACCCCAACTTTCTCACCAGTTGCCCCGGGTCGAAATTGCCGCTTCCTCCACTTTCGACGACGTATGGACGCAAAACGTAGAAATGTGTCCTTACTGCGCCCAGGAGTTGGCGTTTGACGACATCAAATGTCCCCAATGCCAGCGCCATCTCATCACCAAACAGTTTCGCTATGAAAAACCCAGCGCCAATCTGCACGTCTTTTGGGTGTTTTTGCTGGGACTGGGCAATCTATATCTGGTTCAGGCTATTTACGACCTCATCGCCTACCAGGCATTAGGGCTGGCGATCTGGCACATATTCTTAATGGCCTTTTTGGTGGGATTGACCTTTGCCGTTTATCACCGGCAGTTTTGGGCGTTTGTCACCGCTCTGGCCTTGCTCATCACCGTCATCGCCGGCCGCCTGGTAGGAGATGTCTTGGCAATTGACTACTCTTTTTTGGGCATCATCGAAGCGGATGAGAGTATTCGCAATGTCGTTAGTTCGCTGATTATTAACATGGGCGGCTTTTTGCGCGGTTTACAGTTGGGGGCAGCCGGATTGGGCCTGGCGTATGGCTTGTTTGCCGTCATGCCCGACTTTGCCCGCGACAGCCAACGGCAGGTGGCCGATTTGAAGCGGGGGTTGCGGCATGGGTCTGATTATCACGACGCCGCCCGCAAATTTGCCCGGAAGGAGATGTGGGCCACGGCCGTACTCCACTGGCAGCGCGCCGCCGCCAACGCTCCCAACCAATTAAGTTACCAACGACGCCTGGGTCTGGCTTATGCCCATCTCGGCTTCTTCAACCGCAGCCTCAACGTATTGACCGCCGCCAAAAACCGGGTGACCAACGAAGAAACCCGCGCCAAGTTTGACAAACTGATACAAGCTGTCGAACAAAAACAAAACCTGATCACATCCACCTAACTTCTAACTTTAGTCACTTTAGCACTTTAGTCACTTCCCATGGCCGACAAAGAAAAACAGACACTACAACAAAGAGCGCAAAAAGCCATCCTCACTGAATCCTTTTTCCGGTGGGAGAGCGCCGTCGTCATTTCCCTGGCCTTGCTGCTGGCCGTCGTTTCCTCATTGGGGATGGTGGATATTTTACCCGCCTGGGCATGGCTGCTGGGGGGTTTGGGCGCAGAAGCGGCGCTGGTCTACAGCAGTCTCACCGATCCTGAATTCAGCCGAAAGGTGGTCGCTAATTTACTGCGCGATGATTTCCGCCCGGAGCGGCTGCGCGATAAGGGACTGCAACGGCAGATCAATCAGGCGCTCGATTACCGCAGCCGCATTGAAAAAGCGATTCGGGAACGGGATGATATGATGCTGAAGGATGAGTTGACGGAGACGGCCGTGCAAATTGATGATTGGCTGGAAAACATCTACGACCTGGCCCGGCGCATTGACCGGTACAAAGCGGAGAAAGCCGTCCTGCAACGCGACCAAAAGCGGGCCAGCCAGCGCATGGGCGAACTGCAAGGGCGGTTGCAGCAGGAAACGGATACGGCCGTCAAAAACCAGATTCAAGTCACCCTGGACGGTCTGCGCCGCCAGTTAGAAACCATCGAGAAGCTGGAGAACACCATCCAGCGCGCCAAATTACAACTAGAAAACTCGCTGACCGCGTTGGGAACCATCTACTCCCAAACCATGCTGGTGGACGCCAAAGACATTGACAGCGGCCGGGCCAAACGGCTGCGACAGAACATCAGGGAAGAAGTGACCGAGTTGAATGATGTGCTGTTGGCTATGGATGAAGTGTATGCTGAAGGCGGATAAATCCACTGCCACATTTGCAAAGTCGGCCTTCGCCGACTGAGCTCCAGTCCACGAAGGTGGACTTGGTAAATGTTGCCGCGAATTTATTCGTTAAGTTGTCAAAATCCCATCCGTCTGATAACATCCCTGGTCGCAAAATTTTGTAGAAATGGAGAGTTGTTACAGCTATGAAAGTGCTGTTGAAAGTAGACGTTGATAATCTTGGTTTTGCTGGTGAAGTACACAAAGTTGCCGCTGGTTACGGCCGTAACTATTTAATCCCGAAAGGATTGGCCGTAAAAGCATCGGCCACGCTCACCAATCAAGCAGAATCATGGCGGAAGCAAGCTGAAATCCGCCGCGCCGAGCAACGCAAGGAGTTCGAGACTTTGTCCGAACGCATCCGCGAGGTTCATCTCAGCTTCACCGCCCGCGCCGGCAGTTCCGGCAAACTGTACGGTTCCATCACCACCGCCCAGATCGCTGACGAATTAAACGCCGCCTTGGGCCTGAGTATTGACCGGCGCAAAGTGGGCGCCGAAGCCCTGCGTCAGTTAGGCGATCACCCGGTGGTTGTGCGCTTAAACGCCGATTTCCAGCCGGAATTCGTCGTTTCTGTTGTAGCGGAGGGCGCAGAAGAGGATGAAACTGAAAGCGAAACGGCCGTCGCCGACATCGAGGTAGAAGCCGAAGAAGAAACTGACGCCGCCGTGGTTGAAGAAGAAGCTGAATAATCATTCCGCTTTGCATCCGAGGCGCTGGTAAGCTCTTGCTGAACCAGCGCCTTGCGTCCATCTGGACACCATGAACGAATTTGGTCATATCCTCCGCGAAGCCCGTGAAACCAAGGGGCTGACGTTGGCCCAAGTGCAGGAGCAAATCCGCATCAATGCCGGCTACCTGGAAGCGATGGAATCTGGCGAGTACGGCCGTTTGCCCACCCCGGTTCACGCGCGCGGTTTTTTGCGGAATTACGCCCGCTTCCTGGGACTCGACCCACAGCCTTTGCTGGATCGGTATCAACAAACGCTGGCCCATCCTGAAGCTTTGCCCCACACCGGCAACGGCAACGACGAAATCCCCCTCGTTTTACCCAACGATCAGACTTTCTTCGATCCGGTAAATCTCTCCCTGGACGACAGCGTCAGCCGCAACCGTTCTGAATCGCTTTTAAGGTTGGTCATCATCATCGCTATTCTGGCCACGATTGGCCTCATCGCCAACCGCTTCGTCCCCCTCCTCACCGGCGATGGGGATGGCACGGAACAGTTAACCGAAGGGATCAACGCCGTCGTCCAGGAAATCACCAACAGCGATGCGACGGCCGTCGTCCCGGAGGCAACGGCCGTCACTCCCGCAGACGGCGGCATCATCTCCACCAGCCGCAACGATGCCGCTTCAGCCGCAGCCACCCCCAGCCCCACGCGGCCGTCCCTGCCCCCGCTCGACATCATCCGCCTCAAACTGGAAATCACCGAGCGCGCCTGGATGGAAGTCACCATAGATGGCGACGTAGTTTTCAGCGGCATCGCCAAAAAAGGCGACCCGCCCTATGAGTGGGAAGCGCAGCAAGAAGCCATCGTCAACACTGGCAACGCCGTCGGCGTCGTCGTCACCATCAACGACATCTTGCTCGGCCGTCTTGGCGGCCGGGGCCAAAACGTCGAAGAAACTTGGCAAACAACCAATTGACACTGTTCAGTAATCAGCAAACAGCCAGCAAAGCAAAATTCGGTTAACCAACCTCTTAAATACAAACTATACATCGAGGTAATTAATGCACACTGAATGCCTAAATATTTTTGACTCAGATAGTCTAAACTACGCGGCTAATTTAATTACTCATGGAGAAATTGTTGCCAGTTACTTTAATGGAGGCTTTGTTTTCTTCGGTGATGTTGATCAGGAAGAAACGGCAAACAAGGTGTTCAAAATCAAAAAGCGTCCCTGCGAGAAAACACTTGGCCTGAGTTGCGATCCCCTATACCTTAATGAATACGTTGATCTAACCGCCGCTACCCTTAAACATTACCCTTTGCAGACAATCCAACAACTTTACCGAGAAATTCATGCGTTAGGACTCATTCTTCCGGCAAGCGATTCCGGCGTCCCTTCCTATCTAATTAAAAACGGTGCAATTCTGATTGTGTGGACAGAATACCCTCCACATTATCCTATGCGCCAGTTGATGGAAAAACTAAGGGAAAAAGGCAAACGAGCTGTACTTGGCGCCTCTGCTAATATAAGCGGCGAACCAACTTATACCACCCTTGAGCAGATGATTGACACATTTGGGGGGAAGGTGCCGCTAATCTTAAACGGATCATGCGATCTTCCAGCGTACCGAAAGAAATCGACCACAATCGTTGATTTTACCACTAAACGCCCCCGTCTAATTCGAGAGGGCAGCGTCCCTGAGAAAGAAATAAGAGAATGCCTGGAACGTCTTGATCTAGGCGATCTGTTTGTAGGCCAAGATGTGATTAGACTCTGATCCCCCTATGACCAAACAAAAACAAAAGAAGCAGTTCTTCCTGCTCAGCCTCGGTTGCAGCAAAAACAGGGTTGACTCGGAAAGCATGGCCGAACTGCTGCACAAAGCAGGCTTTTCCGGCGCGGCCGCTCCCGATGACGCCAGCGTCCTCATCGTCAACACCTGCGGTTTTATCGAAGACGCCCGGCAGGAATCTATCGGCGCGCTGCAAGAGTTGGCCGAGTTTAAGCAGAAGAACCAACTACTCATCGCCGCCGGCTGTATGGCCCAGCGGTACGGCGATGAGGTAGTACAGTGGGTTCCCGGCATTGATGGCGTCATCGGCACCCGGCGCTGGATGGACATTGTGCCTTTCATCCGCCGACTGCGCCGCCGCCCACACCCGCAGCCGCTCTACCATCTGCCGGATGAGGCGAGCGCGGTGGGCCGGGATGAACGAGGGATTTTGCGGGCGTCGGTGCAAGGAGCCAGCGCCTACCTGAAAATCGCGGACGGATGTAGACGGCCGTGCGCCTTTTGCGCCATCCCCCAAATCAAAGGAACCCTCGTCAGCCGCCCCCTGGATACCATCGTCGCCGAAGCGGTGCGTTTACAAGAAACGGGCATCCAGGAATTGATCATCATCTCCCAGGACAGCACCGACTACGGCCACGACCTCGGTTTGAAAAATGGTCTCAGCCGCCTGCTCAACCGCATCGTCCGCGCCGCCCCCGACATCCCCTGGATTCGCGTCATGTACGCCTATCCTGGCTACGTCACCGACGAACTCATCGAAACCATGGCCGCCCACCCCCAAATCGTCAACTACCTAGACATCCCGCTCCAGCACGGCCACCGGGAAACTTTGAAACGCATGCGCCGCCCGGCCAACGTCGAATGGATTTACCGTACCATCGAAAAATTGCGCGCCGCCATGCCCGACATCGCCATTCGCACCACCTTCATCGTCGGCTATCCCGGCGAAACAGACGAGGAATTTACCGCCCTCAAAACGATGGTCAGCGATTTGCAGTTTGACCGGGTGGGCGCGTTTACCTACTCCTACGAGGCGTCCACCCCATCCGGCCAGCTACCCAACCAGGTGCCGCCAGAAGTGATGGCGGCGCGGCGAGATGAGTTGATGACGCGGCAGCAATCCATTTCGCTGACGAAAAACCAGGCGCAGGTGGGGCGGACGCTGCCCATCCTAGTGGAAGGGTACGGCGACAAGGTGAGCATAGGCCGCGCTTACCGGGACGCGCCGGAGATTGACGGGTTGGTGATTGTGCCGGGGGAACTGCCGCTGGGCCAAATCACGCCGGTGCGGATTGACGGGGCGACAGTGTATGATTTGACGGCCGTCAAAAACGAAAAACGAAAAACATAATTCAGCCATCATTTTTCAACCATCCTTCTGTGGTACAATCCCGCGCATGAAACGATTTGAACATATCATTTTGCTGATCATCACGGCCGTTTTGGGCGTGACCTGGATCGTTTACTCGCGGGAGCCGGTGTTGAATCGGGCAGATGTGGCGCTGACGGAAGCGCCCATGGTGGGCCGCCTGGCCCCCGATTTCACCCTGTCAACGCCGGATGGCGAATCTTGGACGCTGACCGATGTGGTGGATCGGGATGGGGCAGACGGCCGTCCCGTCGTCCTCAACTATTGGGCCAGTTGGTGCGGGCCGTGCCGCATCGAGACCCCGCAACTGCAAGCCGCCAGTCTCAAATATAAAGAGCGGGTGACGATTATGGGCGTCAATCAAGGGGAAGACGCCCGCACCGTAACCGAATTTGGCCTTAGTTTTGGCCTGACTTATCCGCTGTTGGTGGATCAAAATAATGATGTCAATCTGCGCTACAGCGTCCTCAGCTTGCCCACCACCATTTTCATTGACCGCAAAGGAGTGGTGCGCGAGGTGTTGATCGGCATCATGAACCAGGCCATCCTGGAAGACCGCATCACCCGTTTGTTGGAGGAGGGCTAAACCATGTATCCGGCGATCAACATTGGCTCTTTTGTGCTGCCCACGGCCGCATTCATCTATCTGGTGGGGGCGTGGCTCAGCCTCGGTCTGGTGGAGCGGGCAGCCAAGATGATGGGTTTGGATGCGGAAAAGATGTACGGCACGGCCGTCGCCGGCATCATAGCCGGTCTGGTAGGGGCGCGGCTGCTGTTTGTGGCGCTTTACTGGTCAGCCTTCCGTGACAACCTGCTGGGCATCGTCTGGCCCATCAACAGCGGCTACAACATGTGGGGTGGGTTGATATTTGGACTGGCGGGCGCGTTTTTTTACGGCCGTGCCAAACAACTCTCCCTCAGCGACACGCTGGATGTGCTGGCCCCCGGCCTTATGCTGGGATTCATCAGCATCAGTCTGGCCGATTTTCTGGCCGGGCCAGGCTTCGGCACGTTGACGCGGGTTCCCTGGGCCATCACCCAATTCTCCATGCGCCGCCATCCGGTGCAGATTTATGAGATGTTGGCGGGGATTGGCGTGTTGGCGGTCTGGTGGCGGGTGCGCCCCTATCGCGCATTTTCCGGCCAATTGTTTCTCATCGCCGCCGTTCTGTACAGCGGCGGCCGTCTCTTCCTGGATGCGTTTCGGGCCAATGCCTGGGTCAGCGACAACGGCTACCACGTCCTGCAAATCATCAGCCTGATCATCATGCTGGCCACCCTCTTCCTGCTGGGCCGCCTACAGAATAATGAATAGTGACATGAAGCCTCACTTCACAATTCATTATTAATTATTCACAATTCATTATTTCCTCGATTCTTGCCGCCTCACCGCCGTTAGGCTAAACTCTGCCCATGCAACCTCAAAACCGGGCGCCCCTCATCATATTGCTGGTAATCATCGCCGCGTTGGCCGCATTTTTCTTCTGGCGCCGCAGCGCCCAGGCTGCCTTTGGCCCGGCGCTGGCGTTGTGTCCTGGCCCGGACAGCTACGGTTACACCTGCGCCCCCGGCGCCCAATTCGCCTACATTGACGCCACCAACGACACCTTCTTATACGCGGACGATGGCACGACCACAATTGCTCTCCCCTTCCCCTTTACCTTTTATGGCACGACTTACACCGAAGCCGCGCTGAGCAGCAACGGCAACATACAGTTTGGCAATGACAACGGCGCGTTTTTTAATGAGTGCATGGAATCAGGGCCGGTTCCGGGAATGGGAGATTTGATCGCGCCTTACTGGGACGATCTGAACCTGGCCTTTGCCGGTTTCTTGGAGACAGAACTGGTGGGCGAAGCGCCGCAGCGGGTATTTGTCATTGAGTGGGACGATGTGCCCCGTTTTGGCGAAGACCCGGATGATCGAGTCACGTTTGAAGTGCAGTTGATTGAAGGCGCAAATGACATCGTGTTCCTTTATCAGGATGTGCGCACGTTTATCAGCGACAAGGGCGGCAGCGCCACGGTGGGCTTGCAAAGCGAAATGCAGGGTTTGGCTCTCCAGTTTAGCTGCCATCAACCGGCGCTGGCGGATGGCAGCGGCCTTTCGTTCCTGCATCCGGCCCAGCCCAATGGGGAGATTGGTCAGGAAGCGGCCGTTTCCCTTACCCCATCCGCCAATCCTATCGCCGCCAAAGGGGTGACGGCCGATTTGATGGCAGCAGCCGCTGCCGGCCAACCATCCGCCCTGGAAAACCTCAAAGCCCATTGGATCAGCCAACAGCCGCAGCGGTTGGCAGTCTGGCAGCAGCTTGATCTGACCGGTGACGCCCGGCCCGAACTGGCGACCATATGGCGCGGCGCGGCGCAGTTCCCGGAGCTGGCGCAACTGGCTGTCATCAGTTTAGACGAAAACCGTCAACCAACTTTGCTGCTGGATCAAATGCTTTCTTCACGCAAAACTCCCTTCGCCCAGCCGGAAATCGTCGAAATGGCCGACCTGACGGAGGACGGCCGTCCCGACCTGCTCATTCTGGACAAAGCCAGCGGCCGTTTGCAAGTGTTGATTTCCGGAGAAACGGTACAGCTTGTGCCGGTTCCTGAAATTTGCCAGGGGAGTCTTATCATTACGGATGCTGATCAGGACGGCCGTCCCGAAATCATACGCGACCAATGCGACCTTTCCCCCAAACGTGTCAGCTACCAGTGGGACGGCCGTCAATTCCGAATCTCCCGCTAAACCAGGAGCAATCCAAAATCCAAAATCATTAGACTTGCCAAGCCGCTGCGAAACGGGTACTATGCCCGCCAAAAATCAGGACGTGGAGAATAGCAGGATGTTTGAAGTAAATGGCAAATATGCAAATCGGAAAGGCGAATACACCGTTTTGGCGATCCATCCGCCCAAAATGCACATCCGTTATGACGATGGCGCCGAAGCAAACCTGAACATGAACATCCAGGAACGAATTTGGGTCAACATTGCCGCCGAGCGGGAACGGGAGAACGCCAAATTACGGAAACGGGCGCAACAAAACAAGCATTACATCAAAGCGATCCGTGTGCCTAACCTTGATGACATATCCTTTCCCGGCTGGCAAGAGCGCGTCATCATGGCTCCGGATGAACACCTCGCCAAAACCTTGAAATCAGGGGATCGGATCATCTTCTATGACCTGGAAACGCAGACATTTATCGCCGTCGCCACCATCACCGGCGCAGCTTTTAAGAAAAACCCAAAAGATTATTTCTTCACAACCGAAGTCAAAAGCGCCACTTTTTTTCCGATGGATCGGGATGCGGACACTCATCAATTGGAATTAGGGCTGGCGGTTGATTTGGTAGAGTTGGAAAGTCAACCCGACTTTGCCCAAAGGGAGTTGAAGCCAGAAATGATGCTGCCCATCACCGAAGATGAGTTTGAATTGTTGGCCGAATCGTTAGCGGAAGTGAGTGAAGAAGACCTTGACCAGGATTTCAAAGAAGACGAAGAAGACGAATAAATGGATAAAGAATATATTTTAGTTTGCGTCGCCTGGCCCTATGCCAGCGCCGATATTCACCAGGGCAATGTCACCGGCTCTTATTTGCCCGCCGACATTTACGCCCGTTTTCACCGCCTGAAGGGGAATCATGTGCTCATGGTTTCCGGCTCCGATAGTCATGGCACGCCGGTGACGGTGAAGGCGGAAGAGATGGGCGTGACGAACAGAGTAGTGTTTGAGTTGTATCACGGCCGTTTCCTCAACGTCTTTCAAGGATTAGGGCTAAACTACGATCTGTTCACTCACACCGATACCGAAAACCATCATCAAGTCACCCAAGACCTATTCAAAGCGCTGCTGGATAACGAATACCTTTACCGCAAAACAACCGGGCAAATGTACTCGCCCAAAGCTGGCAAATTCCTGCCTGACCGGTACGTGACCGGAACCTGTCCCAACTGCGGTTACACCCGCGCCCGCGGCGACCAGTGCGATAATTGCAACACCCTATTCGAAAGCGCCAGCGAACTGATCAACCCGCGCAGCAAAAATGACGACACCGCTCTGGAACTGCGCGATACCGAGCATTACTTCCTGGACTTACCGGCTCTGGCGAAAGATGGGTTGGCTGACTGGATTCAAACAGAGAAAGCGCATTGGCGGCCGCAGGTGATCAATTTCACCAAAAACCTGATTCTGGAAGAAGGGTTGATCGGCCGCGCTGTCACCCGAGACATGGATTGGGGCATTTCCGTGCCGGTCGAGGGCTGGGACAGTAAAGTCATCTACGTCTGGTTCGAGGCGGTCATCGGTTATCTCTCGGCTGCCATTGAATGGGCCAAAAACCAGGGGCAGCCGGAAGCGTGGAAGGAGTGGTGGTACAACCCCAAAGCGCGCACCGTTTACTTCATCGGCAAGGACAACATCCCCTTCCATGCCATCTTCTGGCCGGCTCAACTGCTGGGCGCAAAACGGCTGTATGAATCAGACGCCAGCCGGCGGCTCAATCTACCCTACGACGTCCCGGCCAACGAGTTTATGAACATGGAAGGGCGCAAAATTAGTGGCAGCCAGCATTGGGGTGTGTGGATGGAGGAAGCGCTGGAACGGCATGACCCCGACCCATTGCGCTATTACCTGACGGCCGTCATGCCCGAAACTCGTGATTCCGATTGGAGCTGGCAAGGCTATGTCAAACGCAATAACTCGGAACTGGTGGCTAATTGGGGCAACCTAGTGAATCGAGTGTTGAACATGACTCGCCGTTATTTCGATGGCGCGGTTCCCGACCCTGGCCAGTTGACCGAGAAAGAGACGGCGCTGCTGACCGCCATTGACGCCGGATTTGAGCAGGTAGGAAACTTATTGGACGCCTGTAAATTCCGGGCGGCTCTGCAAGAAAATCTGCGCCTGTCCTCACTGGTCAATCAATACCTGGAAGACGCCAGCCCGTGGACGACGGCCAAAACAGACATGGCGGCCACGGCGCGGTCGTTATACACGGCCGTGCAAGCCATCAACGCCCTCAAAACCCTGTGGACGCCCATCCTGCCCCACACCTGCCAACAATTACACGAGATGCTAGGGGAAGACGGCCGTCTCTGCGGCATGCAAAAGGTGGAAACTTACCAGGAAACCACCCGTAGCCACATCGCCCTCACCTATGATCCGGCTGGCGCAGTGGGTAAATGGGAACGAGTGGAGATTCCCGTCGGTCGTGAGTTATCCAAACCCAAACCGCTCTTCAAAAAGTTGGACGAAAGCGTGGTCGCCGACGAACTGGCCCGACTCGGTCCCCGGCCCGAGTAAAACCTCGCAGGTCTTTTTTACGGCTCAATAGCCGCCAACGCATCCAACCCGCTCAAATACAGCCAGACTGCCTGCAACTCTTCGTCCGTCATCCCCCGGTATGATTGCCAGGGCATGGCCTCGCTCAGTTGACGATCCGGCGCCTTGCCCTCCCGCATAACGGCGACAAAATCCGCTTCCGTCCAACTGGCTAACCGGCCGCCCGGCGTCAAATTCGGCCCCCAGGGTTCGTTGGGGCCAGGGCGGCCGCCGGCCAGATTGGCACTGTGGCAATCTTTACATGTGCCTACAGTGACCAGCAGTTCGCCATATTCAGCCGTAGCTCCAGCCGGGGGCGCGGACGACCGTTCCCCTTCATGGTCAATCATTTCCGCCGGCGCCTCCCCCAGCGCATTCAGGGCGAAAAGAAGTCGGCCCATCAAGGTAAACTGCGGCAGCAACGTTTCATTGTCCACAGGCGGTATCGTTTTCATGTAGGCGATGATCGCCCCCAGATCAGCATCACTGTAATAGCGAAAATATTGGGACGGCATGAGCATGAGTATCCGGCCGTCTGGAGATACCCCATGCGTCAACGCCCGCACCCAATCCTCGTCCGTGTACGCCGCGCCAATGCCCCCCTGCCCGGCCGTCAGATTGGTGGCATAAATCTGGCCGATGGCCGGATCGTCGAAAAATAATTCGCCGCTGTAATCTTTTAGGTGACAATCGTTGCAGCCGGAAACGGCCGTTGCCAGATGTTCCCCCCGCGCCACCGCCGCCGCATCCGTCGGGATGGGAACCGCGTCCACCGCCACCTCATACGTCCGATTCAACCGCCGCGCACCCATAAAACTAATAACCAACACACTAATAACCAATACTCCCACAACGCCCCCCAACCCAATCCCGATCCACCGTAACACCTTCTTCATCTTTTACCTCCATTGCATTCAGAGTAAACTTTTATTTGAGTTGAAACGCGAGCGCCGCTACCGCCGCCACACAGACAATAAACGTTCCCACAACCACGATCTGAAGCAGCGGCCAGCCATAAGGAATTGGAGAGTAAAACAGCAGATCATACAGGGTGAACAACACTGGCAGTGTATTGAAAACTAAAACAGCGAACAGGCCGCCCCGTCCACCGCCTGCCGCTGCCAGCAATCCCCACAGCCACCCGCCCACAATGACCATCACCACAACCGTCTCTATGCCCGCAGCAGTTATCCCCGGAGTCAATTGCTTCAGCAAATAGCGTGACACCAGGAAGGCGTAGGCGATGAAAAAGAGCATGGCAACGGCCGAGAGCGTGATGGCGCCGTTAAGTGAAGTAAACCAGGTTTTCATGTTGAACCGCCTGTGTTTTATCAGAACCACGGACTAGAGACTGGAGATTAGAGATTAGTCCAGTCTCCAGTCTCCAGTCTCTAATCAACCAACAACGCCGGATATCCAGGCTGTTCCCGAAAATGGGCTTCCAGCGCGGCCATCACCGCCAGCGCCATGTCCTCCCGCCAATGGCGAGCCACTACCTGCACCCCCACCGGCAGCCCGGCGCTGCCCTGCTCCACTTCGCGGGCGGTGATGTCGGCCAGGTCCCGGCTGACTTCGCGGTCGCTTCCCTCACCCGGCTGCACGGTGGTGGCGGCGACAACGCCCGCCGGTGCGCCCAGCACGTTGTAAACCAGCCCATACGTCATCGCCGGGAACAGATGGGCGCTGCTGCCATGCGTCACCGCCGGCAGAGCGTAAGGCGGGCAAAGGATAGCGTCAAAGCCCCCCTCTTCCAGCGACCAGATGAACTGCGCCCGGTAAGCTGCCCGCGCCTCCACGATTCCCCAATACTTTTCGGCCGAAACAGGGCCCATACAATCCATCAGATAAGCCAGATAGCCCTGTCCACGGGCGCGCATGACTTTGGGTAAGAGTAACTTCACCAACGGCGGGATGGAGAAACCCTGGAAAAGTCCTGCCACCTGGGGAATCGGTTTCTCGTCTCCCAGAAGCCGATGATAATCCTTGCCACCACCGGCCGAGGATGCTCCCAGGAAAATGCGCGCCGCTTCGGCCGCGTCGGGCGGCGCGAAGGGAGCCACAGACGCGCCCAGTACTTGTAGAGACTCGGCCGCTTCTCGAACGGCGCGGCGCAGGGCGGGCGAGGCGGGGAAATAGCCATTGTCGGTGTAGTAGCCGATGCGCAGTCCGGCCACGTCCACCTTTTCCGGGTCGCGCCAGGGCACAGGGGGAACCATGTCGGGGGTGGTTGCTAACGAGGTCTCAGCAAAAACGGCCATCGCCAGTTGCAAATCGGCGACGGTGCGGGCGATGGGGCCGGGTTGGGGGATGACGGTTTCCTGCCCGCCGCTGAGCAGGTCGGGCGGAAAGTCGGCGTTGGAGAGACGGCCGCTCGTCGGTTTGAACCCTTGTACGCCGCAGAAATGGGCCGGAATGCGGATACTGCCGGCGTAATCCCCGGCCATGCCCAGTGGGGAGCCGCCGACAGCGATGATGGCCGCTTCGCCACCGCTGCTGCCGCCGGGGGTGCGGGCGTGGTTGTAGGGGTTTTGCGAACGGCCGTACACCCGATTATCACATTCCAGCCCGGCCAATGTTTGAATGATATTCGTCTTACCCAGGATGATGGCCCCCGCCTGGCGCAGCTTCGTCACCAGCGGCCCTTCGTCGTGGTAGACGTTGCCGATTTTGTTCGTCGCCCCCAGCGTCGTCTGCGTCCCGGCCACGCGGTACTGCTCCTTGATGGTGACGGGAACGCCGTGCAGCGGACCCATCGGTTCGCCGCGCCGCTGCGCTTCGTCGGCGGCCTGCGCCTGTTGCCGGGCCTGCTCAAACAAAGGAATGACAACCGCGTTCAGGTCGCCGTTCACTGCTTCAATGCGGCGGATGTGGGCTTCCACTACTTCCTCTGCGCTAAACCGCCCTTCTCGAATCCCGGCAGCCAGTTCGGTGGCGCTGAGATGGGTGAGGGTGACGGCCGTTTCTCTCATGTCTGATAACATCATTCACCTCCATTGTGCTTTCCTCGTTTCAAGTTAACTCACAAGGTAGCAGGAGTAACGGCCGTTTTCGTCGTACTAAGGTATGATTTGAGGGTATGGGGGGTATGATTTGTGTTCAGTGTTCAGTCGGATCACTGCTTACTGAACACTGATTACTGCTCACCGGAGAAAGGCTCGCGCCCGCGCTGCCGCTTCCGTGCGCGAGGAAACAGCCAGCTTGGCCAGGATTTTGGTGACGTGAGATTTGACCGTGCGCTCGGTGATGACCAGTTGCTCGGCGATAGCCCGGTTGCTGGCGCCATCCATGATCAGGCGCAGGACTTCCGCTTCACGCGGGGTTAATTTTTCGCCAGAGGGCAGCGGAAGCGGACGGGGGCTGGTCAATCCTTGCATCTCGTCCAGCAATTGCCGGGCAACTGTTTCCTGTATGCCGTAACGGATCGCCAGTTTTAACAGGGGGACGGCCGTTTCGCCTTCCATCAGGATGAGTCCCGGCATCTCCAACCGCACGGTTTCGGCCAGAACAGATTCCAAAACATCCAGCGCGTCTTCCAGCCGACGCCAACGCTGATAGAGGACGTCCAGCAGGACGCGGGCGTTGCCAAACAGCATCGTGAAAGGGCGTTGGGTCTGGATTTGGGCGGCCTGGCGCAGGCGGTTCTCGGCCTGCCGGTACTTCCCGGCGCTCATGTCCAGCAGGGCGGCCATCATCAGCCTGGTCACGCGATTTTCAGGGATGTCATCCGGCCGGTCAAGCGACTGCATCCGGGCGTATAGCTGCCGCGCTTCTGCCAAACGATTCTGAAGCCAGAGATGACGGCCGTACAGGTACAAATAGGTGGTCAACCATTCCTGAGCGCCCGGCAACTGCTCGAAGCGAGGCAGCTTTTCCTGCCAGACCCGTTCAAAACCGGCCTCATCGCCGCGTACAAAACTGTTCCCCAGGGACATGAAATCAATATTGACATCCAGAAAGACGAAACCGCCCAACCGGGCGCTGGCCTGGCGGGCCTGAACCAGCATTTGCCCGGATTGTTCCAATTTTCCTTGCAGGGTATACAAGCCACCCAACAGCGTGCAAGCGCCGGCGCGGGTCAGGCTGGCCGTCTCGCCCAGCCGCGACAAGACGCGGCGGCAGTATTGTTCCAACAGCGGCGCGGCTCCGGGCGCGAAAGCCAGCGGCAAATGAAGCTGCTGCGCCAGGAGATGGTATATCTCCGGCTCATCCGCCGCCATCGCGCCCTGAATAGCGGCGGCCGTTTCCCGGCCAACCTGCTCCCAATCACCGCCGTAGACGCCCACCCAGGCCAGGTTGAGATGGGCCGCTGCCTGCCGCTGCGGGGACAGGGGCAGGGACAGCGCCCTTTCCAGCAAGGCGGCGGCGCGGCCAACGTCGTGCTGGCCGCCGGCCATGGAACCTAATTGCAAAAGGGTTTCGGCCTGTCCGGTTTGGTCGCCCGTTTCTGTGAAGGTTTGCAACGCACGCTCAAGCAGGGGGCGCGCCTGGTGGTATTGGCCGCGCTGGCAGGCGATTGCGCCTAGAAAATAGCCCAACCAGGGGACGCCGGTTCGCGTCTCCTCCGGCAGCGCTAGAATCCATTGGCGCAGTTGGCCGTGCCGCCCCTGTGTCAGCAGCGACGAGCCGGCCTGGATGATGACCTGTGCCGCTGCCGCCCACATCTTTGCGGCCAGATAATGGCGGACAGCCTGACCGGGGGTGGCAGCCGCTTCGGCGGCGCGGCGATGCAGGGTTTGGATATGTTCGCGGGGCAGTTCGCGGGCCAGCCGCCGGCGCAGAAAGTCGCGGAACAGGTCGTGGTAACGGTAAGCCAGGCCGCCGCCGTCGCTCTCCACCAGGGTGAGGAAGAGGTTGCGGTGGTAGAGGTCGTCCAGCATTTGGGCCGCTTCGCGCCGTTGGGTGACGGCCGTACACAAATCCGGCGTCAGTTCGTCGAGAACGGCCGTTTCCAGCAAAAATTGGCGCATCTCAAACGGCTGATCGTTCAACACCTCGTCGGCCAAAAACTGGAAAACATGGCGGTCCGATTGGGCCAGATGGCTGATGAAGGCAGCGCGGCCAGAGGTGGAGGTGCGTCGGTCGAGCGACAAGGCCAGCAGGCGCAGCCCGGCGGCCCAGCCTTCGCTGTGGCTCTGCAGGGCGGCCAGATCGGCGGCGGCCAGGTCAAGATGGAGACAATCGTTGAGCAAGGCGGCGGCTTCCGCGTCGCTGAAGCGCAAATCGGCCAGCCGGAATTCGGCCAGCCGTCCTTGCAGCCGCAGCCGGGCCAGCGACAGGTCGGGGTCGTAGCGGCTGGTGGCGACGATGTGCATGTCGGGCGGCAGGTTTTCTATCAAATAATCGAGGGCGGTGAGGACGGCCGTTTCCTCAATCAGGTGTAAATCATCGAAAACGAGGACGAACGGCCGTAAATCAGAAGCCATCACCCCATTCACCAACGCCCCGGCCAGCCGTCGCGCCTCGTCCGCTGCGTCGGGCAAAGCGGCCAGCAGCGCCGCCACGTCCG
>JAJRVV010000239.1 GCA_024277135.1 Chloroflexota bacterium
GTTTTTATCAATATGTGCTTGACCGGGTTTCACAGAAAAATGCAATGCCGTCGTTGGCGGACATCATCCGCTCACGTGGTCAACCTGATTTAACTCCCCTGTGATTACCCCAGATTTTTGAGAAGATACATGAAAACATTCAAAAACCTCTATCCCAACATTTGCGATTTTGCCACCCTGGAAACCGCCTTCCGCAAAGCGCGGCGGGGCAAACGGGGCCAGGCCAACGTGGCCGCCTTCGAATGCAATCTGGATGAAGAACTGCTCTCCCTCTGCGACGAACTGGGCGACGAGAGCTACCGCCCCGGCGGCTATCGCCACTTCACCATCTACGACGGCAAGCCGCGCCGTATCAGCGCCGCCCCCTTCCGCGACCGCGTCGTCCACCACGCCCTCTGCGCCGTTGCCGAACCCATCTGGGAAGCGCGTTTCATCCACGATTCCTACGCTTGCCGCGCCGGCAAGGGTACCCATGCCGCACTGGATCGTTGTACCTATTTCGCTCGCCGCCATGCCTACGTCTTGCAATGCGACATCGTGCAGTTTTTTCCTTCGGTAGACCATGAGGTTTTGCGCAATCTGCTGGCGCGAACCATCGCCTGCCCGCCCACCCTGCGCTTGGCGGACAAAATCATCGCCAGCGGCGCCGGCATCCACCAGGATCGCTACCAAATGCAGTGGTTCCCCGACGACGACCTGCTGGCGGCCAGCCGCCGGCGCGGGCTGCCCATCGGCAATCAAACCAGCCAATTTTGGGCCAACGTCTATCTGCACGAATTAGACCGCTTTGTCAAACAAACCTTACGCTGTAAGGCGTACCTGCGTTACTGCGACGATTTTATGTTGTTCGCCGACGACAAGCCCACGCTGCATCGCTGGCGGCGGGAAATTGAAGCGTTTTTGGCCACGCTGCGTCTGAAAATTCACGCCCATAAAACCAGCGTGCATCCGGTTACGGCCGGCATCCCTTTCTTGGGATTTCTGATTTTTCCCACGCACCGGCGGCTGTCCCAGCGCAATGGATTCAAATTTCAGCGACGCTGCAAACGACAACGGCGGCAGTTGGCGCGAGGGGAAATCAGCTTCCGGGAGTTAGACGCATCGGTGCAGGCGTGGATCGCGCACGCGGCGCATGGCGACACCTGGGGGCTGCGCCGCGCGTTGCTGCGCCCGCCCATTCCTAGAAAGTCCAGCGCAGTTTTCAAACAGTCTATTCCCCACTCTGGGCGAGACAACCGGGATTGAGGCCGACTACTAATCTGGCGTATTAGCCCGGTTGTCCCGCCCCTACCAACGAATTGCCAAAATTGGATGAATTTCATGAAACAATCGCCTATTTTTGTGAAACATTATGACCTGATGGCCTGGCTCATCCCCTGTACGCTCAAATTTGCCAAGAGCCAGCGCGGGGTGTTGGCCCGCCAGATACAAACGGAATTGTTCCGTATTTACGAAGCGTTGGTCGAGGCGGGCGGCAGCGACCATCCCTTGCCCGGTTTGGCGGAAGCTGACCGGGGGCTTATTCGTTTACGCACCTATTTACGACTGAGCCGCGATTTGCGGCAGTTGTCGCCTAAACAGTTTGAACATGCTTCCCGACTGGTCAGGGAGGTGGGGCGGCTGTTGGGCGGTTGGAAGAAGAAAGCAGCATGAACCATTCTCCCGGAGGTGACGACCGAAGGTCGTATGAACCTCCGGGAGGATTACGCCTCAAGGGGACGAACCGACCCGCGCTGCGCGGCCCGCAACAGGAACAACCCCAGGAACAGGAACAACAACAGGGGATTTCGCTGCTGTTGCGCCACGCCTTGATTTGGAACGGCTGGAAACAGCTTGCGGTTTACGGATCGCAGGCCGATGCCGCCGAATAGGAATTCGGATAGAGAAGACGATTGCGGTTCGTTCCCGGCCACAGCCGCTTTTGGCGGAACGGCCGAATAGAGAACTGCCTTGTCTGGCTGGGTAGAATGTTTTCGACAAGCCGGATAGGGTTTTTGATCAGACCCAAACAAATGGAGCGACTTAATGACCCATCACGCTTTCCGCCGCGCCTTGCGCCAAACCATTGCCCGCCATTATAACCTGGCCGAATTACGCACCCTGGTTTTTGACCTGGATGTGGGTTGGGAGGAGTTAGCGGGGGATACCAGAGCCAACAAAATTGTGTCCCTGGTAGAGTGGCTGGAGCGAAACGGCCGTTTGCCCGACTTGCTGGAACTGTTGCAAAAAGATCACCCGCAAGTGAGTTGGCCGTCGTTACCTGCGCCCAAGCCGCCCCCGGCCGACGCGATTCCAGAGGCCGTCCGGCAAATCAAACAGGGGACGGCCGCTGACTTGAGCGGAACTGTTCTTAAAGGTCAAAACCTGTGCGGGGCCAAACTGAGCGGGGCGCGGCTGAATGACGTAGATTGGCGGCGCGTCGAACTTTATCTGGCGGATTTGAGCGGGGCCGACCTGCGTGGGGCCGATTTGCGCGGGGCCAAAATGCGCAAAGCCAAATTGGCCGGCGCTGACTTGACCGACGCCCGGCTGGATGGCGCTGATTTGCGCATGGCCGATCTGTCACGCGCCAAAATGACGCTGTCCCAGTTGCAATCCATCCGTAAACTCAAGGGCGCTGTTTTGCCCAACGGCCGTCGCTACGACCCCGACATCCCCCTGGAAGATCAAATCATCGTCTAAACTCTTTTCCGGAAACCGGGGACTGGAGATTAAAGATTGCCTGACACCGCTCCCCAATCTCCAGCCCCCATCCATCACACCGTCACCATCCCACCGCCGCGCCGTCATTGCGCGGTTCGCTGCCGCCGATCAACGCCCCCGTTTCCGGGTCGCGCGCGATGACCTGGCCGCCGCCGTAATGGATGCGCCGCTCTTTGGGCAGCAGCCGGTGGCCGCGCCGGGCCAAATCGGCCCGAACTGGGTCGGGGATGGCTGACTCCAGGGCAAATTCTTTGTCTCTGATCCAGTTGAAACGGGGGGCGTCCAGCGCCGTCTGCGGGTCCATGCCGAAATCCACCAGATTGACGCCCACCTGCAAATGGCCTTGCGGCTGCATGAAACCGCCCATGACGCCAAAGCTGCTCCAGGCGCGGCCCTCTTTGGTGATGAAGCCGGGGATGATGGTGTGGTACGGCCGTTTGCCTGGCGCGGCTTCGTTGGGGTGTCCCGGTTCCAGACTGAAATTGGCGCCCCGGTTTTGCAACTGCACCCCGGTGGTTCCCGCCGTCAGCCCGCTGCCAAACCCCATGTACAGGCTTTGAATCCAACTGACCATGTTGCCCTCGCCGTCGGCCGCCGTCAGGTACACCGTGTCGCCGTGTGTGGACGGCCGTCCCGGCTGCGGCGACAGCGCGGTTGCCATCCCGATTTGGGCGCGGCGTTGGCGGCTGTAATCGTCGCTCAATAGCCCGGCGATGGGCACATTTGCCTGCTGCGGATCGGCGATGAAGGCGTGGGCGTCGGCAAAAGCCAGTTTGATCGCCTCCATTTGGGCGTGATAGCAGTCGGCCGTGCCGTAGCCCAGTGCCGGTAAATCGAAGCCGCGCGTGATGTTGAGCGCCAGCAGCGCCGTCAACCCCTGGCCGTTGGGCGGGATTTCGTGGAAGACGAAACCGTCCCGGTAAGGGGCGCTGATCGGCTGCACCCATTCCGCCTGGTAATTTGCCAGATCATCCTCGGTGAGAAAACCGCCGTCCGCCTGCGCGCATTCGGCGATCTGGCGGGCGATGTGGCCCCGGTAGAAAACATCCGGGCCATGCGTGGCGATTTGGGCCAGGGTGCGGGCGAATTCCGGATTTTGGAAGCGTTGGCCAGGGCGGGGTGTACGGCCGTTGGGCAGCCATACCCGTTTTGAATCCGCATGACGGCTCATCTTCTCCACCGAGAAACTCCAGGCGCGGGCGATGCGTTGGCTAAGGGGGAAACCGTCGCGGGCGTATTGGATGGGGCGGGCCAGCAGCGTGTCCAGCCCCATCGTGCCCAGGCGGGCCAGCGCCATCTCCCAGCCGCGCAAGCTGCCGGGCACGGTGACGGCCAATCCCCCCAGCGGCGGAAACGTCTCATGCCCCAACTGGCGCACATGTTCGGCGGCGAGGCCGGCCGGGGCCGGGCCGGAGGCGTTCAGCCCATACAATTTGCCCTCATCCGCCATCCAAATTAGGGCAAAAGCGTCGCCGCCGATGCCGGTGGAGGTGGGTTCGACGACGCAGAGCGCGGCCACCGTGGCCACGGCCGCATCCACCGCGTTGCCGCCCGCTTTGAGCACGTCCAGCCCGACCTGGGCAGCCAACGGCTGGCTGGTAGCCACCAACCCGTTGAAAGCGATGACGTTGGAGCGGCGGCTGGGGAAGGCGTAGGTTTCAAATTGCACAACGTTCACGAATTTTCTACCAAAGAACCGGCCACGTACTTGTGCAAAATGCTTGAGATTAAAGTTTGATAGGGAAGGCCTTCTTCCAACGCTTTTGTTTGCAGTTTTTCCAGGTCTTTGCTGGAAATACGGATATTGATGCGACGATCTTTTTTGAACGTAGCCTGGGCATATGTTTGGTATCTTTCTTTTTTACCTTTGCTGTCGGCAACGGGGCGCCATTCGCCTGCTTCGTAAGAAGCTAGAATTTCTTGTTCTTCAGGGTCAAGTTGAAAATTGTCCATTAGGAATTGCCTCGCAGATATTTCTTGGTTGCTTTTCGGCTGGGAATGATGGTTTTTAAGAAGATTTCTCTTTCTGATTCGATGAATGGAACCAAATAGGCATAATCATTGATGTTGATAATAAAGATGCGCTGCCCCTGATATTTTTCCTGATTTGGGTGGTCTATTATTTCCAGCAGTGTCGTATCTCGCATGATATAGAAAACAGCTTCTTCAAACGAAATGTTTCGGGTTGATTTTAGCTGTTTGTTTTTGTCGTTGTTCCAGGAAAAATACTTCATTGCAACGCCAATGGTAGCACGATGTGTGCCTTTTGTAAACAGATAGTCGGAGATTCGCAGGTCTCAAATTCGCCAGACGCCAGGCAGTTATAAATTGCGATTCAGCCAATCCAGAATCAAATCGGCCAGACCGGGCTGCGGGCCAAACATGTTGGTGCCATGTCCGGCGCCGTCGTACAGTTGCAGGCTGGTTTCGCCCTGCGCCTGTTCGCTCAAGGTGCGGGAGGAATTGGCGGCGTAGCTGTCCTCTTGGCTGGCGACGATGAGTAACGGCCGTTCCCCATACCCTGCCAGCGCATCCGCCGTCGTCACCCCGCGATAATCCAGGCCCGGCGAGAGGAGGACGGCCGTCTGCATAGCCGGTTCGCTTGCCGCCAGACGCAAAGCGATGTTGGAACCAATGCTGGCGCCGATGACGGCCGCGCGCGCCCCATCCACCTGTTCCCGATCTATCAGCCATTGCCACACCCGGCGCAAATCATCCTCCGCTTTGACCCACTCCCGGTCGCCTCCGGTATCGCCGTGCCCGCGCATGTCCACCGCCAGCACGACGCAGCCGTTCTGCGCCAGCGTTTCGGCGAAACCGTTATCCGTCCACACCTGCCGGTTGCTGCCCAGCATGTGCAGCAGGATGACGCCGGGGAAGGGGGCCGCGCCGCCGGGTCCGTAGTAGGCAGCCTGGATTTCCAAGCCGTCGGCGGCGGCAATGGTCACATCTTCGATGATGGGCTGGCTGGCTTCTGGTTCGGGGACGGTTTCCACCTCGGCGGCGGGCGCTTCTGGCTCGGATTCGTTGGCGGAATCCGCTTCTGCTGCTGTGGCAGGTTCCGGGGTGGGCGATGGCGTCATCGTGGGCGGCGGGGGCGTGGCGGTGGGGATGGGCACGGCCGTCTGCGTGGCGGTGGGGTTGCTGACGGCCGTTTCTGTGGGTGCGGCGCTGTTGCAGGCGGCCAGCAGCCCGGTTAACAAAAGCGTGAGCAAAAATGGTCGAATTTTCATGGATTAACCTCCACGCTCCATTATACCGTTTGCCTCTCTGTACGCATCGGCGGTATAGTTTTGCTCATCTTGACGAAAGGAACGAAAACAGGATGACAATGATGAACGGCCGTGCCCGCATTGCCGCCGCTTTTGCCCAGGCGCAACAGACCCAGACTGCCGCCCTGATGCCCTATTTCACGCTGGGGTATCCCGACCGGGAAACCTCGCTGGCCGTGATTGAAGCCATCGCCCCCTACAGCGATTTGCTGGAATTAGGCGTTCCCTTCAGTGACCCGCTGGCAGATGGGCCGACGATTCAGCGCAGCGCCCAAATTGCGCTGGAAAATGGGACGAGTACGGCCGTCTGCCTGGAGATGGCGCTGACATTGCGGCGGCGCGGCGTGCAGACGCCGATCATGCTCATGGGTTACGTCAATCCGGTCATGGCCTATGGCGAAGCCCGCTACGTGCAAGATGCAGCGCAGGCCGGGGTAGACGGCTTCATCATCCCCGATTTGCCGCCGGAAGAAGCGGGCGAACTGGATGCGTTAGCCCAGGCCGCCGGGCAAGCGTTGATTTACTTTCTAGCGCCCACCAGCCATCCCCAGCGCATCGCCGACGTGGTCAGTCGCGCCGCTGGGTTCATCTATCTGGTCAGCGTCACCGGCGTCACCGGGGCGCGGGCGGGGGTGGGGGCTGATTTGGGCGCGTTTGTGGCGCGGGTGCGGGCGCAGCAACAACAACTGCGGGCGCAGCAACAACAACTGCGGGCGCAGCAACAACAACTGCGGGCGCAGCAACAACAACTGCGGGCGCAGCAACAACAACTGCGGGCACAGCAGCTGCAAGCGCAGCCTGCCGTCCCGTTGGCCGTTGGTTTTGGCATCAGCACGCCGAAGCAGGCGGGGCAGGTGGGACAATTGGCGGATGGCGTGATCGTGGGCAGTGCCCTCATCAATGCAGTGAATGGGGCGGCGGATAAACCGGGAGCGGCGGCGGAATTTGTGCGGTCGTTGAGAAAGGGGCTGGCAAGGTAAGCTGTCTTGAGAACAGATCGCGCATAGGCGTCCAAGCGTAAAAATACTTGTCAATCGTTAGCCCAGCATATAAAATGCCATCATGTTGTACATCTACATTGATGGAGAATATGATGACACAAAAGATGCTGAATCGCCCCAAATCTATTCGCACCACCGTAACTTTGCCCGACGATCTGGCAAAACGGAGCCAATACCTGGTGGATACAGGTCAGGCGCCCAGTCGTAATGCCCTCATTATCTCCGCGTTGGAAGAGTTTGTCGCCAAACTAGAACAAGAGGAAATTGACCGTCAGTTTGCCGCTATGGCCGAAGACACAGATTATCGCGTCCTGAATGAAAAGATAACTGGTTCCTTTGCTGATAGTGATTGGGAAGCCTGGACGATGGCGGAACGGAGCGGGGCATGAGACGAGGCGATGTGTTTGATGCCCGGCTCAACCCAACTGAAGGTTCGGAACAGGCGGGCGTTCGTCCCGTCATCATCGTCAGCCGCAACGCGATTAACCAATATAGCCCCGTGATTGTTGTGATCCCGGTGACGAAGGCGGCTAATGTCAAACGGGTGTATCCCAACAATGTCGTCATTCAAAAGGGAAACGGGGGATTGACGGTTGATTCGGTCGCACTGGCCGGACAGGTTCGCGCTATCGCCACCTCGCGCCTGTTGCGCCAGCGAGGTACGCTGCCCATCGAAATCATGTGGAAGATTGATCGCGCATTGCAAATCACGCTTGATTTGTAATCAATGAGTCCCCCCGCTAATTTCTCACCAGCCGCGGATTGGCCCAATGGCCGGTGTTACCGGCCGTTTCCAATCGTATCGTCACAGCTTGCCCGGCAAAATCTACCAGATCGATCTCGGCGTCCTGCCACTGGCCGTTTTGACCGCTGGTTTCGTAGAGAGTCTGCGTTTGGCCGCGCTCATCGGTGAGGCGGATGCGGAATTGGGCGCCATCGCCGCGCGCGCTGAAGCTGAGTTGGCTGTTAGCGGGAATGTCGCGGGCGTAGGCCCAGGAGAGCCAGCCGCTTTCTGGCGGATTGGCGGCGAAGGCCAGCCGGGAGCGGTCAGGGCCAGATAGGATTTTCATGGCGGGCGGATTGGGGGGCATGGCCGTATCCGGAGCGTCAACCAACGTCACATCCGGCGTTTGCGCCCAGAGGAAGAGGGTCTCGTTGTGCGCTTGCAGGTCGGGCATGAGGTTGGATAGACGGCCGTCCTCCGCATCATAATCGAACACGTAAAAATCGGGGGTGGCACGGCCGTAATCCCGCAGTTTGAACAGGCTGCCGCCCGGTTCGGTGAGCGGCTGGCCGTACCAAATCATGACATGGGCGGGCAGGTAGGCGGCGGCGGTGCTGAATCGGTTGGCGAACACGTGGGTGTCGGCGGTGACGGTGGGCATGAGCTGCTTCATTTGGGCGGCGACGGCTTGGTCGGTGGCGACCAGGCTGTTCTCCCAATTTTGCTGCATGTTTTGCAGGGTGAAGGCGAAGTAAAGCAGGACGGCCGTCGTCAACCCCAGGCTGATTCGTTGGATTCGCAGCCGTTTTTGGCGGCGACGGCCGTATCGGGCAACTAATTGATCCAGGCCAGCGCCGACGGCCAGCGCCACGCCCAGCATCCCCTGGTAGATGTGCCGTCCGGCGAAAAAATTCGGTTTTTGCACCCACAGCGCCCAAAAGATGAAGCCGGCGTGCAGCCCCAGCCACACCAGCCCCAGCCGCACCCAGCGGCCGCCCCATAAAAACCAGAGCGCCAGCAGCCCCGCGCTCAGCCCGGCGAACAGCGTTACCAGCGCCGGATTGACCAGTGGCGGCGGCTGGTTGAGCAACGCCAGTCCGCGCACCACCCACTGCGCCCCATACAGCCCGATTTGCCGCAGGTTGAACGCTGCCAGCCAACCCCCATCCGGCGCGGCAGCGGCGGAAATCAGGTCGTTGGGGCGGGTTAATTGCAGGATGAGATAGGCCAGGTCGGCCAGGAGCAGGAGGGTGATGGCGCGGCCGCCGGGTTGGGTCAGCAACTCTTTGGGACGGGCCTGCCGCCAATCGCCCCGCCGCGCCAGCCATACCAACAACAGGAAAATGGGCAGCAAAAACCCCTCTTCGTGGGTGAACAGGGTGAGGATGGCAAACAGAATTGTGAGGGTTAGAAACCGGGAATGGGAAGCCACAGAGGACACCGAGGGCGCCGAGATTGGTTTGCTCCTCCTCCGTGTTCTCTGTGCCCTCTGTGGCAAATCCAGATATTCCAAAAAAAACCAGAGGGCGGCCAGAGAGAAGAGCGCCGCGCTGACGATGGCGATGCTGGCGATCCAGGTGACGACGTCGAACCAATGGCCGTGCAAACCGAAGAGGGCGACGGCCGTCAGCCCCGCCCACCGGCTCAACCCCACGCGACGACCCACCCGATAGAGCAAAGCCATCACCAACAAGTGCATCAGGATTTGCAACCAGTAAAAGCCGAAGGGATTGAAGCCGAAAACGAGCCGGTTGACCAGAATCCAGCCGTTTTGCCAGGGGCGGTAATACCAGGGCTGCCAGAAGGGGTTGAGGAGCTGCCAGGCGGTGGACGGCCGTGCTGCCAGTTCCGTCACCCGATTCAGTTGGAAATAATCATCGCCAATGAAATTGTCGGCGTAAGGCGGCACAAATAGGATGAGCGCCAACCAAAGCAGGCCGATGAAAATGAGTTTTGTCCGAGAAGATTGTCCCAGTTTGCTCATGGGCAGTATATTAACAATTAACAGATAACAATCAACAATTAACAGATAACGACCAACAATTAACCATAATGCTTTCGCTTAAACCAGCGGGGAGTTACTATGACTAATCATCTGAAAAATGAGACCAGCCCGTACCTGCTCCAGCACGTGGACAACCCGGTGGATTGGTATCCCTGGGGCGAAGAGGCGTTGGCGTTGGCCCGCCAACAGGATAAGCCGATTTTGCTCAGCATCGGCTACGCCGCCTGCCATTGGTGTCATGTGATGGCGCATGAGTCGTTTGAGGATGCGGCCACGGCTGCTTACATGAACGCCCATTTCGTCAACATCAAAGTGGATCGGGAGGAGCGGCCTGATTTAGACGCCATCTACATGAGCGCGGTGGTGGCGATGACGGGGCAGGGGGGCTGGCCGATGACGGTGATGCTGACCCCGGACGGCCGTCCCTTCTTCGGCGGCACTTATTTTCCACCCCAACCCCGGTTTAACATGCCCGGTTTTTTGCAGGTGTTGACGGCCGTTGCCGATGCATGGCAGAACCGGCGCGATCAAATTGACAACAGCGCCGGTGAACTGACACAGCATTTGCAGCGCACGGCCGTCCTGTCCCGGTCAGGACGGCCGATGGATGAAAAGCTGCTGCAAATCGCCTTGACCAACATCGCCCAGACATTTGATGAGGCGCGGGGCGGGTTTGGCGGCGCGCCCAAATTTCCGCCATCAATGACCCTGGAATTTTTGCTGCGGCTCCATTTGCATACCGGCGACGAATCGTCCCTGTTCATGGCGGAGTACACGCTGCAAAAGATGGCGTATGGCGGCATGTACGACCAGTTGGGCGGCGGTTTTGCTCGTTACTCGACCGATGCCAACTGGCTGGTTCCCCACTTCGAGAAAATGCTTTACGACAACGCCCTGCTCAGTCGTGTTTACCTGCACGCCTGGCAGATCAGCGGCAACCCGCTTTACCGGCGCATCGTGGAAGAGACGCTCGATTTCGTCGTCCGCGAACTGCGGCACGAGGACGGCGGTTTCTACAGCAGTTATGACGCCGACAGCGAGGGAGAGGAAGGTAAGTTTTATGTGTGGCGCGCGGCCGAGATTGAGGCGGTTTTGGGGGAAGAGGCCGGGCTGTTTATGCAGGTTTATGGCGTCAGCGAGGCGGGGAATTGGGAAGGGAAGAACATTCTCAATATCCCTGATGAACAGATGGAAGAGGACGTGGCTCGTCTGGCGGCGGCGCGGCAAAAGCTGCTGGCCGTTCGTAATGAACGGGCGCGGCCGGGGCTGGATGACAAGGTGTTGACGGCGTGGAATGGGTTGATGCTGGCCGCGTTTGCCGAGGCGGGGCGGGCGCTGAAACGGCCGGATTATACCGCCATCGCCAGCCAAAACGCCCAATTTTTGTATGAGAATTTGCGCGGGGGGGACGGCCGTCTGCTGCGCGCCTGGAAAGCGGGCAGCCGGACGGCCGGCGGCCGGGCCAAATACAACGCCTATCTGGAGGATTACGCCTTTTTGGCCGACGGGCTGTTGGCGCTGTATCACGCTACCTTTGACGACCGCTGGTTTGTCTGGGCGCGGCAACTGGCCGACCGGATGTTGAGCCATTTCCGGGATGAGGTACACGGCGGTTTTTATGACACGGCCGTTGACCACGAACAACTGGTTCACCGGCCCAAGGATGTGCAGGACAACGCCATCCCCAGCGGCAACGCCGCCGCCGCCCAGGTTTTGCTGAAGCTGAGTTTGTACACGGGAGACGGCGGTTACGCTGACGCGGCGGAGGAATCGCTGGTTTCGTTGTACGAGTTGATGGCGCAGCATCCCACCGCCTTTTCGCATTGGTTGGGTACGGCCGTCTTCCTCCTATCCCGGCCGCGCGAAGTGGCGATTGTGGGCGATCATGGCCTACCGGATACGGAGGCGATGATTGAGGTTGTTTCTGCCCATTACCGGCCCGACTTGGTGACGGCCGTAGGCCGCGGCGGTAAAAACATCCCGCTGTTGGCGGAACGAAAAATGTTGGACGGGAAAGCGACTGCTTATGTGTGCCGTCGGTTTGTGTGCCAGCAGCCGGTCAATGATCCGGCGGCATTGGCCGACCAGCTAAAGGGATAAATTGCTCGAATTTCATAAATATGGCGTGAATTCTTGTATACTTGATTCCACATCTTGAAGGAAATCGGAGGGAATGATGAGCCTTGATCCTGAATTGGAAAAGCAATTGCGTTACGGATCCGGATTGCGGCGGCGCGCGCCGGTGAACTATGCTATCGTGGACGACGAGTTGTACTGCACGGTTGGTTTGCACCCCAACACGATGCCGGATGCGGAACTGGCCGACCTGACGGCCGCCTACCGCCTCATTCACATTAAACGAACCGCGCCCCAAACCGGCGCCGATGGCCCTGGCGAACTGGCCTGGGTCTGGCCGTTAGCCACCATGTTGTTATTGCCGCCGCTGTTTCGCAAAAACAAAAAACGTGAATCGTAGAGGAGGTATCATCCATGCCCTCAACTTCGGATAGTTTGACGGTTGGTCTGGCCCAAATCGCCCCGGTCTGGCTCAATCGGGAACAAACGTTGTTGAAGATTTTGCAGCGAGTGGATGAGGCGGCGGCGGCCGGGTGTCAGTTGGTCGCTTTTGGCGAAGCGTTGCTGCCCGGCTACCCGTTTTGGATTGAGCGCACCGATGGCGCCAGGTTTAACTCGCCGGTGCAGAAGGAACTTCACGCCCATTATCTGGATCAGGCGGTGCAGATTGATGCGGGGCATTTGGGTGCGGTTTGTCAGGCTGCCGGCCATCACCAGATTGCGGTGGTATTGGGGATTATTGAACGGCCGTCAGACCGGGGCGGCCACAGCTTATACGCCAGCCTGGTTTACGTGGCGACAAACGGCGTCATTCAATCCGTTCACCGCAAGCTAATGCCCACCCATGAGGAACGGCTCGCCTGGTCGCCGGGCGATGGGCACGGATTGCGCGTCCATTCCCTGGGGCGTTTCACGGTGGGCGGCCTTAACTGCTGGGAGAACTGGATGCCGTTAGCCCGGGCGGCTTTGTATGGGCAGGGAGAAGATTTGCACATAGCCATTTGGCCCGGCGGCGTGCATAATACGCAAGAGATCACTCGTTTTATCGCGGTGGAATCCCGATCCTACGTTTTGTCCGTATCCGGGTTGATGCGCGCCGGTGACTTTCCCCAGGAAACACCCCATTTGGCCGCTATTCTGGCTGGCGGCGGCGAACGATTTGCCAACGGCGGCTCCTGCATCGCCGGGCCGGATGGGGCATGGGTGGTTCCGCCGGTGATTGACGAAGAGCGGTTGATCGTGGCAGTTTTAGACCACTGCCGGGTGCGTGAGGAGCGGCAAAACTTTGATCCTGCCGGTCATTATTCGCGGCCGGATGTGATGCAGTTGCAGGTCAACCGGCAACGGCAAAGCACAGTGAACCTGGTTGATTGAAACAAGCCCGGCCACAATCACAACGAATTTGGGAATGACGACAACCAACCAGGTCTGGTCAAAGTCCTGCTTTGGATTTTACCGCCCTACCCCGGCGCTGCCGCCGAAAGCGGCCGACATTTCCTCGTAGATGGCGGCGATGCTGGCTTCGTCTCCCTGGTAGAAGTTGCCGTTGGCCTGAGTAGCCAGGGAAGTGAGGATGCTGGTGTCCGCGTCACGGCCGTAAGCAATCGTGAAAATCGTGGTCCCATTCGCCGTTGCCATTTGAATGAGTTCCTCGTCAAAACTGTACCGGTAACTGCGAGTGTCCTGTCCATCGGTGAGCACCACCATCACGTTGCTCATGTCCACCTGCGAGGTGTCGGCGATCAGCCGCGCCCCGTCGCCGATGGCGTCGAACAGGGTGGTATCGCCGGTGGCGATCAAATCCTCAATCTCGTTGATCACCTTCTGCCGGGCGTCGCCCACGCGGGCATGATTGACCAGGATCGTGGGGTTAGTGGAAAAAGCGATGAGGCTGATGGTATCGTCCTCCCCCATCTGCTGCACAAACTGCACCGCCGCCGCCCGCATCCCTTCCATCTTGTCCCCGCGCATACTGCCGGAGGTGTCCAGCAGCATCACCAGATTGACATTTTTGCGCGCCGACTGCCATAAATCCTGCACGGCGTACACCGTCTCCACCGTGGGGCTGTTGAAGATGATTTGAGGCTGGTCGAGATCAACGCCGTTGCTTTCCGCCAATGGGAAGCCGGGGGTGACGCTGTTGTTGACCGGCCGCAGTCCAAAGGAAACGGCCGTCTGCTGCATCTCCACATCCGTCAAGAAATCGCGGAAAATTTGGGCCGCTTCTTTGGCGGCGGCGTCCGCGCTGCTGTTGACGCAGGCGGGAAAATCAGCCATGAAGGTGCCTTCCAACGGGTAGATGGGGATGATACGGCCGTCCCCATAATACACCACCGTACTCTCATACATCACCGCCGCGCCCAGGTAGGTGACGCCGCGCTGGCTCATGGTGGCGCCCAGCGCGTCGCTGCTGTTGCTGAACCAGGTGACGCCCCCTTCAAAAGCGCCGACGGAAGCCTGGACGATGGGCTGTTGGATGTCAACGGCCGTGACCGCGTCCGTTTTTGACTGCGCCGCCTGCACCAGAGCCAGCAGCGTGCTGGCGCCGGTTGCGGACAGGCCGGGATGGGTATGCCCCAGCCGGAAGGAGTCGCCAAAGTCGCCGCCGCTGTAATAATCCCAGGCGGATGGGTCGGCGGCCAGCGAGCCGATGTCCAGCCAGCCCAACGGCAGGCCGGGCCAGCCCAACGCCTGCGCCACCTCGCGCCACATGCCGATCACCAGCGGGCTTTGGGCCACGTTGGCGCAATCTCCCTGAAAGTTGGCATTCCCCTGGTCGGCCAGCACGTTCACCCATACTTGCTCGTCGGGAATCCACAGGGCAATCTCACCAGCTTCCTGCAATTTGCCAATCGCTTCGCCGGATTCGACGGCCGTCAGTTCAACCCAAAGCTGCTTTTCGCCGCTGTTTTGGATTTCGGCCTGGTTGAAGTTGGCGACGGCCGTTTCCAGCCAGGGGGTCAGGCTCGTATTCGCCATTACTTCAATCAGTACCGCATCGCGGGGCGGGCCGTCATCATCTGTCAGCCCGCCAAAGCCGCACGCCAAACTTGCCAAAGATAAGATAGCCGCCAACACAACCAGACCGCGCCAATTATTGATTTTCATATCATTCATCCTTCTGCCTTCTGCCTTCGTCTACCGTCCGGCCGTTACCAGCGTCAATTCCACAAACCGGTCGGCGGCTTGCACGTTTGGATCATCCGTATTCCAATTTTCCTGCGGGGGCAAAGTGGCTTCCACAATGAAACGGGCCGGGTCAATCCCCTGCGACACCAGGTAATCCACCACCGATTGAGCGCGCCCCTCGGCCACTTCCAAAATATCATCTTCCGTCCAGGGCGGCTCGGCCGCCGGCCAGGCTGATGAGCCTTTCACGCGCAAGAACAAGCCCACGCTTTGGGACAGCGTGGGCGCCACGCAGTTATCCAAAATGCGGCGGGACTCCAGGGTCAATTCGGTAGATTCGGGCAGGAAGGTAAAGGTGCGGCAGGGCAGCACGGCCAACGTGGCGGCGTCGGTAGTGGAAACGCCCGACAAATCAACCTGGGCCGAAATGGAGAAGGTATCGTTGACCGGAGCGCCGTTAGGCTGCAAACTGGCCTGGTCGGCCGCCCGCAGCACAAAGCCGGGATTAACCAGGTCGTTCACGTCGTCGGCCGGCACGCTCACATCGGAAGCGGCCCACACCCGGCGCGCGATTTCCAGCCGGTTGATGATGGGGCGGGTGTCGCGCATGACGAAGGCGTTATCGCCCAGGTCGGCCTGGGCCACGCTTTCCAGCCACAACACAAAGTCGTCGCTGGCGCTTTCCGGGTAGACAAAGCTCCAGTCGTTGTGCCCCCAGGATGCGATTTGGGAGGCGGCCGTGTCGAAATCTTCCACCTGCGCTTTTAATGTGTCGAACCAGGCGTTGTGGAAATCCTGCACCAGATCAGCTTTGCTGTTGATAGATTGGCGCGAGGTGACGACGACATCTACCACGATGCGTAGTTGGTTGGAACTAAGCAGAGGCAAGCCGCCGCTCTGTTCAGCGTCATAAATGTCCGGTTCCCAACCGGAGACCACATCCGCCTGCCCGTTGTTAAAGGCGGCCACGGCGTCGGCCACGCTGTCTTGCGGAACCAGCGTCACTTGGGAGCGGGGGCTGAGTTGCTTGATGTTGAGGGTGTAGTAAACAAAGTATTCGCCCACGCTGCCGCGCGAGAAGGCGATGCGCTTCCCTTGCAGGTCGTCCAGCGAGGTCATGTCGCGGCCCCACAACTGGTCGGCGCCGGCGCTTTCGTCCACGATGGCGGTGATGACGCCGGGACTTTTTAGGGCCACCGAGTCTAGCGTGGTCAGCAGGCAGTCCCACTGTCCGGCCTGAAGCAAGGCTGTGCGTTGTTCCTCGGACACGTCGTACGCCGGGTCTTCATCAAGGAAGAAAGGGACGATGCCCAAATGGAAGCCGTGTGCCACGTCTGTGCCCGCTATTTGCATTTGCTGCAAGGTGAAATAGCTGCCGAAGGCGTCGGCCCCGCAAATGTAGGTGGGCAGGCCGTCGGCCGCATCATAGTCGGGGGCGAAGATGGGATCGGGCGAGTCCAGATTGATGACGGGGGTAGCCGCCTGGCCGTTGGCAGCGGCGGGGGTAGGGCCAACGGCGACGCGGGTGGCGGCTTGGTCTTCAATGACGTTTTGGATGGCATTGAAGGCGAACGCGCCGCAAATGACGAGCAGGGCGACGCCGACGATAACGATAAATGTGATGCGGGTACGATCCATTTTCATGGGTTTGCTCCTGGTAATGAATTGTGAATTGTGAATAATGAATTGTGAATGGTGAATATCCTTACGTGCTTTTGGGCCGCTGGTTTCTGTTTCAGGGCGTGAGTTGGTAGCCCAGGTTTTCCAGCACGTCGGTTTTGGATTGGCCGGGCAGGATTTGGAATTGGTAACGGCCGTTCTCATCCCGGTCAATCAACAGTTCATACGCTTCGGGAACGACACAATGCTTGCTGCCGCCGACGCCGCCCAGCATCTCCTGGTACGCGCCAATGCTGAAAAAGCCGATGTGCAAATCGTCCGTCTCCACCGGCAGATAAAGCGGCGAATGGCTGGTCTTGGGCGGGTACACGTCATCGCTGTCGCAGGTGATGCCGCCTAGCTGCACTTGCTGGAACGGCTTATCCAGATGGTTGAGCGGCAACACGATGAAATGCTCTTGCAGCGCCCAACTGTCCGGGAATGAACTCATAATGGAGCCGTCAATGATGTACCAGGGCAGCTTGGAGCCGTTTTCTTTGGCGGTGATGATTTTGAACAGGTGCGCGCCATGCTCGGAGGTGGTGTAGCGGCCAAACTCGCCCATGACATCGGGAACCGGTACGTTGTAACGGCCGCACACGTCACTCAGTTTGGTCAGTAGCAGCCGGACAAACAGATGATAATCGAAATCAAAGTCCAGGGTCATGGGGGCGGGCATACCGCCGCCAAAATCAAAGATGCGCAGGGTGGGGGCGCGCTGCCGCATCCGGGCGTAAATTTCGATGCCGGGGGTGAGCCGTTCTATAAAATCTTCTTCGCTTAAAATTTGGCTGCCGACCATGGCGTGGAACAGGGTCAGGTCGAGGTTGGGAGCGGCGGCGATGTAGTCGGCCGCTTTCCACAGGCTGTCCAGGTCGAGGCCGAAGCGGGAGTTGGCGTTGTCCATGGCTTCGATGCTGGGGTGACGGCCGTATGTCTTCAACCGCAATCCCACGCCAAAATGAAGTTCAGACTTGACCAGGGGCGGCAGTTCGCTCAAATCTTCGATGACGGGCAGCGTCTTGTGGCGCAGGGCGCGCAATTGGAGGATGTTGGCGGCGTAGCTGGAGCCGGCCGGTTTGAAGCCGTTGCAGACGATGAAGCGGTCGGCGGGCAGCAGGCCGCGCCGGATCATGATGCGGGCGATGTCCACGTCTACGGTGGAGGACATTTAGTGATGCGCCCCCGCGCTCAGGGTGGCGCGGATCACCTCTTCGGCGGCGTTGGCTTTGGAGGCGTAGGTGTAGATGAAACGGCCGTCATACCCCAACTCGGCGATCACGTCGGCAAAAATATGCCGCATTTGCCGGATGCGGCGGCGGATGATGGGTAGGTAGACGATTTCCAGCGGGCTGGGCATGGTGCGGGGAAAAGCCTGGGTTTCGCCATCGTCGTGGAACAGGTTGAACAGGTCGAGGTCTTCCATGAAGAGACGGCCGTTGCGGGCATTCAGGTAAGCGTTGAACTGGTGCTGGTCGGGAACGGGCGTCTCTTTTTCCCAGCCAATGATGGGATGCGAATTGGTCATAAGGCAGCCTCCTGCTTTGGTCTGTGTAGCATTATAACGAAAAGGAGAGATTAGGGTAAGCGTCGAGATGGATTTGGGCAGGCGAAATTTCGATGTTATGGTACGATCTGACGCCAAACGCGGCGATCAAGGGGATTCCCTTTGCCGCAGAAACCAGTAATCAGGAATTGACATGGCTAGCAGGCTGTCGGAGAATGATTTAATGGATACACGGATGATACGGATCTAACGGATTTACACGGATTTTCCCTTATTTTATCCGTGAAAATCCGTCCAATCCGTTCTACCCGTGTTGCTATTTCGACTCTTCCGACAA